>JBIOWC010000194.1:0-4326 GCA_044868105.1 Blastocatellia bacterium | reverse complement strand
GAGTCTCCTGCTCTACCAACTGAGCTAACGGCCCTGCGACTTTCAGCCTGCAAAAAGCTTAAAAAAACGAACCGTCATTCTAGCTTACCGCTCCAAATCATGACAAGCGGGCGCTCTGAAAAATTTTCGCTGATGTTTTTGCGCTGTGGGGGTTTCAATTAACTTTTAATTTATCGTCATCAGGGCGGCGAATATCTCGATGCCGTCCCACAAATTTTTAATGCGTATATTTTCATTCGCGGCGTGCTGGTTATTGTCGTGATTAACGATGGGCAAAATAATTTGCGGCGCCTGGGTTGCCGCTTCAAAAATATAAAGCGGCACGCTGCCGCCAAGCGTTGGGGTGAGAATCGGCCTTTCTCCTAAACCCGCTTCGACAGCGTGAATGATTTTTTGCGCAACTGGCGAAGTCATCGAAGTTCGCACGGCCGGATAACCGCCTGCGCTGGTCACCTGGGCAATCAATGGATGCGCCAGCCGCAGCTCTTTGGTCGGCTCTGCGCGCGTGACAAAGTAACCTTGCTTTTGAATATGCGCCACGACGCGCTCGACCTGCCGATGCGGGTCAATGCCTTTAACCAATCGCAAATCAATCGTGGCAACCGCTTCCGATGGAATGATGGTACGCGCCTGACTGCCGACATATTCGCTGCGCAACCCATCAATATTGAGCGAAGGCTCGTTAATTAAATCGGCAAGCGCGCGCCCGCTGCCTTCCGCCTGTCCAATACCTAACTCGCGTTTTAATGCTTCATCAATCGCCGGCATTTCTTTAACGGCGCGCCGTTCGACTTCATTGAGCGGCTGAACATCATCATAAAATCCTTCAACCAGGACGCGCCCGTTATCGTCTTTCATACTCGCCAGCAACTTGGCCAGCCGCATTGCCGGGTTCGGTGCCCAGTTGCCGTAATGCCCGCTATGCAAACCGCGCTCGGCTCCGTATAGGGTAACCGTGAGCGAAATCACGCCCCGCGCGCCGAACACAATTTGCTGTTTGCGCGTTTGATGCACCGGACCGTCGGCGCAAATCCAGACATCGGCTTTCAGCAATTCGCGGTTGCGATTGACGAGTTCTTCGAGATTCGCCGACCCGGCTTCTTCTTCGCCTTCAAAGAAGAATTTCAAATTGACCGTCGGTCGTTTATTTTGCGCTTGCAAAGCATCGAGCGCGGCCAGCATGGCGATAATCGGCGCTTTGTCATCCGATGCTGAGCGCGCGTAGAGCCGCCATTCGGGATTGAATTTTTCCCCGGTCTTTGGCAAGGCGATAACCTGTCCGTTCTCCTCAAGCGGTTTATCGCGCAACGTCGGTTTGAACGGGTCGCTTGCCCATTTGGACGGATCAACCGGCTGCCCGTCATAATGCGCGTAAAGACAAACGGTTTGCGTTGCCCCCGCGGCTTTCAATTCACCAAACACAACCGGCGGGCCATTGCCTTCCAGAAGCCTTGATTGAATGCCGCGCTTGCGCATCATTGCCAGTAAGCGTTCAGCATTGCGACGAATGTTCGGGGTATCGGAAGCGACATTGGGAATCGCCAGCAAATCCAAAAACTCACTGAAGATTTCGCTCTCATGGGCTTCACGAAAAGCGCGAACGCTGGCGCTTTGGGTTTGCGCCTGGATGGATAAAATGCTGGGCAAGACGAGGGTTGAAAGAATAAAGATAAGTGCGATTCGTTTCATAAATTCTCCACGCGAGGACTCAGGCAAGGCTAGGATAAATTACTGCGAGATGTTTCAAGCTGGCTGACGAATATCCAGCGCCCGTCATCTGAAAGTGAATTTTCCCGCGGCGGTCGCGGATGCTACAGGTTTTCCCAAGATGATTCGCGTTTTCACAGGGGCTCCGCGTTTATCCGCTTAATCTGTCATATCCGTGGGGAAATTCACCTCGAAGATAAAGTCCGTGAGGTTTCCGATAGCCCCGCCTTTTCCGTTGCCGGCCCTTGAAATCGCTTATTCCTGAATGCCGAGTTCATTCAACACCCGTTCATCGTCGCGCCAATGTTCGCGCACTTTTACGTGCAAGCCGAGAAAGATTTTGCGCCCCAAGAATTTTTCGATGTCGTGTCGCGCCGCCGTACCGATTTCTTTCAAGCGCTCGCCGCCGCGCCCGATGATGATGGATTTATGCGAATCTTTTTCGACATAAATCAAACAATAAATCTTCAATAAATTTTCCGCCTCTTCCCAACGCTCGGTAACCACCGCCGTCACATAAGGCAATTCCTCTTTTGTGATATGCAAAATTTTTTCACGCACCAATTCGGCAACCAATACGCGTTCCGGCTGGTCTGTCAGGTCATCTTCTTCATAAAAAGGTTCGCCTTCAGGCAGGTACGCAAAAATCTTTTCCAACAATAAATCCGCATTGTCATTCTTGAGCGCCGAGAGGGGGATGACTTCGATAAATTGGCGCTCGGCGGTGTAATGTTGGATCAACGGCAACAACCGACTCTTGTCGGCCATTTTGTCAATTTTGTTCAACAATAAAAACACCGGCTTTTCGGCGCGCTTGACCATATCGAGCACAAATCTATCGCCGGCGCCAAAGGGTTTGGTCGCATCTATGATGAGCAACAATAGATCTACGGAGAGCAGCGCGTCTGAAACGACGGCCATCATGCGACGATTTAATTTATAGCCGGGTTTATGAATGCCCGGGGTATCGAGAAAGACAATTTGCCCCTGCGGTTTGGTTAAAATGCCTCGAATACGGGTGCGCGTGGTTTGCGGTTTGTCGGAAACGATAGCGATTTTTTCGCCGACCAGTTTGTTCAGTAAAGTAGATTTTCCGGCATTTGGGCGACCAATCAAGGCCACGAATCCCGATTTTTTCTGTTCACTAATTGACATCAATTTTTCTCAGGCTCTGTCACTCAGCCGCGGCTTGTGATTCGCTCTCTTTCACGGGCGGTTCGATGGCCCGCAATCTTACTTTATTCACTTTCTGAGCGTCGGCATCGAGAACGGCAAACTCGATACCCTTAAATTCCAGCTTTTCGCCGGCTTCAGGTACGCGATTGAGTTCGTTCATCAAGAGTCCGGCGATGGTCGTAAAATCATCGGCTTCAATATCGCGCTCAAACAGGTTTTCGACGACTTTGATCTCTGTGCTGCCTTCGAGTTCATACGAACCATCATCGAGTTGTTCAATCGGTTTATCAATATGGGCGCGGTCTTCGTCTTCGATTTCGCCCATCACCTCTTCGATAATATCTTCAACCGTGATGAGCCCGGCAACGCCGCCATACTCATCAATGACAATCGCCATCTGCACTTTTTCGCGCTGCATATCTTCGAGCAAATCATCAATCGGTTTGGTTTCGGGGACATTATGAACTTCGCGCATGGCGGCGCTTATCGGCGTGTGCAATTTGTCGGGTTCACAATAGGCCAACAAATCGCGCACATAAACAATGCCTTTAATGTCATCAATGCTCTCCTGATAGACCGGTATGCGCGAATATTTTTTCTCAATAATCAACTGCCGCGCATCTTCAATCGTGGCGGTAATCGGAATGGCGATGATCTGGGTGCGCGGGCGCATCACTTCGCCGACCAGGGTATCGCCGAATTCAATGACCGATTGAATGAGTTCGCCTTCGTCCTCTTCGATGATGCCTTCTTCTTCGGCGACTTCAATAAAGGCCTCGACCTCTTGCGCGGCCGCCTCTTCTTCGTCCAGTTCTTCAATCATCGTCAATTCAGGCTCTTCGGTTTTGAATTTTTCCAGCAGCCGAACGAGAGGCAGAACCAGAATCGAAAAGATGCGATAAAAAATTTCAAATGGCGGCAACATCAGCCACAACATTTTTTCGGGACGGTTTTGGACAATCAGGCGCGGCACGAATTGGCGAAACAGCAGAATGACCGCGAGAATGGCCAGGAAGGCAATCAGCAGGGGAGAGGCAAACCCGGAAGCCGTAAAAACATGGGTCAGCAAAATCGCAATCAGGGCAATGGAAAGCTGCGTGCCGAGCACGAGAATTAATTCGAATTTCTGGCGGTTTTCCAGCAGTTCACGAAAGAAGCGCGCGCGATGACTCGCTTCACGCTCGCTCACCATTACTCTGAGCGTCACCTCGCTGAGTGATTCATATGCGGTTTTAGTGATTGACAGTATGACCAGCACAACCGCAGCCACGCTGGTCAATAATAATTCAATTAACATAGCCTAAAGTGCTGAGTGCTGATTAAGAAGCTGTTTTCGCAATTTCAATTCCAGGCGATTCATCTCGCCGTTATCGGTTTCATGGTCGTAACCACATAAATGCAAAACGCCGTGCAAGACCAATTCGTGAATTTCGCGTTCAATTG
>JBIOWC010000193.1:0-15562 GCA_044868105.1 Blastocatellia bacterium | reverse complement strand
GACATCGTCCGCGAATATTGGTTGAGCCGGATTACTGCGTTAAGTAAAGCGCAGCCTGCCCCACAAGCTTCGGCAGCCCAAGCGGCGGTCGGGCAAGCAGCGACTAAAACCGCCACGACAGCGCAAGCCACACCCGTAACGCAAGAGAAAACTGCGCCGTCGAAGCCAACCACGCCGCCACAAGTCACGACGCCAACCACTCCGGCCACCGCGGCGGCCGCGAGTACGCCCGCACCCGCGCCTTCAAAAGAAGCCGAGCGGGCTTGGCGGAAAGCTTTGCACGATGGCTTTATTGCCAACTCAGCGGCCACTGCAAAGACGGTTACCGCAAAAGCCGGATGGGCCTCTCTCAATCCGCAACCCCTGCCGCCGAAAGGGTCGCTTGAAATCGTCTTTCGCCCGGACACCAGTGTTTATGACGGGCGCTTTGCCAATAACGGCTGGTTGCAGGAACTCCCCAAACCGCTTTCAAAATTGACCTGGGGTAACGCCGCGCACATCAGCCCGGCCACCGCAACGGCGCAAGGCTTGGCCAATGGCGAGGTTATTCAATTAAAAGTTGATGGGCGCACGGTTGATGCGCCGGTGTGGATTATGCCGGGTCACGCCAATGATTCCATCACTGTGCACCTCGGTTATGGACGCGAACGCACCGGCAAAGTCGGTTACAACATCGGCTTTAATGCTTATAAAATTCGCTCATCCAATGCGCCATGGTTTGCCACAGGTGTCGAATATGTGAAGACCGGGCGCAGCGAAAAACTTGCTTCCACACAAGACCATTGGGCAATGGAAGGTCGCGCTTTAGTGCGTGACGCAACGCTCGAAGAGTATCTCAATCATCCCGACTATGCGAAAGAGCGTGTCGAAACGCCGCCCCAGGATTTGACGCTTTACCCGGAGTATGAATACAACGGGCACAAGTGGGGAATGGCGATTGACCTCAATAACTGTGTGGGCTGCAATGCCTGTGTGGTCGCCTGCCAATCGGAAAATAACATTCCCGTGGTCGGTAAAGAGCAGGTCCTGGTCGGGCGCGAAATGCACTGGATTCGCCTTGATCGTTATTACAAAGGGCATCAGGAAACGGAGCGCGAATTTGCCAGCGACCCGGAATTTTATTTTCAGCCGGTCGCCTGTGTGCATTGCGAACTTGCGCCCTGCGAAGTGGTCTGTCCGGTTGCCGCGACGGTCCATAGCGCCGAAGGCACCAACGATATGGTCTATAACCGCTGCGTCGGCACCCGCTATTGCTCGAACAACTGCCCGTACAAAGTGCGCCGCTTCAATTTCTTCCTCTATCAGGATTTCGTCACTGAAAGTTTGAAGATGCAGCGTAACCCCAATGTCAGTGTGCGCTCGCGCGGGGTGATGGAAAAATGCACCTACTGCATTCAACGGATTCAGGAGACCAAGATTGAAGCCGAAAAAGCTGACCGTCCGATTCAAGACGGGGAGATTAAGACGGCGTGTCAACAAACCTGCCCGGCCGATGCCATTATTTTCGGTGACCTCAATGATGCGGGAAGCCGGGTTGCCAAGTTGAGAGCTGAACCGCGCAGTTACGGACTGCTTGAAGAATTGAATACCCGACCGCGCACCCGTTATTTGGCAGAAGTGCGCAATCCGAATCCTGAATTAAAGAAGAGCGATTCAGGGGCGGAGCATCACGGTTAATACTATGATAACTGGTTTACCAGGGCGGTCAGCGCGTACCGCTCAGTGAAAAGTTAAATGATATGTGTTGAGAAGCGGGCTTTGACCCCGTAGTAAAACAACGAATTTCTCTGATGCTGAATATCATAAAGGTTGAATAGTTGATGAGTACGAACTTACCACATGAAAAGCCGGAAGAGTTGACCCGCAATCCGGTGTTGCAGCCGGGATATAATTTTGGGTCAATCACCGATAAAATCAGCGCCATTACCTTAGGTCGGCGTACCCCTTATGGTTGGTTTATCGGCTTTGCCATCGCCTTTGCGTTGTCGCTTATGCTCTTTTACTCGCTCGGTTATTTGGTTCTAAACGGCATTGGTGTATGGGGCAACAATAATCCGGTTGGTTGGGCTTTCGAAATTGTCAATTTCGTTTGGTGGATTGGTATCGGTCACGCCGGAACCTTAATTTCCGCAATCCTCTTGTTATTTCGCCAGCAGTGGCGCACCTCCATCAATCGCTTTGCCGAAGCCATGACGCTTTTTGCGGTGGCTTGTGCCGGCGTCTATCCGGCGCTCCACACCGGGCGCCCCTGGATGGACTATTATCTCTTTCCATACCCCAACACCATGGGGATGTGGCCTAATTTCCGCAGCCCTTTAATCTGGGACGTTTTCGCCGTTTCGACTTATGCGACGGTTTCGGCAATGTTTTGGTTCGTCGGTTTGATTCCAGACCTTGCGACTCTGCGCGACAGGGCGAAGAGCAAGACCGCGAAAGTCATCTATGGAATGTTAGCCATGGGGTGGCGCGGCAGCGCGCGGCATTGGCACCGATACGAGACTGCCTATTTGCTGCTTGCCGGGCTATCCACGCCGCTCGTGCTCTCGGTGCATACGGTCGTCAGTTTCGACTTTGCCGTCGGCATCGTTCCGGGCTGGCATGCGACGATTTTTCCGCCTTATTTTGTGGCCGGCGCCGTTTACGCCGGGTTTGCCATGGTGCTGATTATCTCAATTCCGCTCAGAAAATATTACGGGCTTGAAGATTTTATCACCATGCGTCACCTCAGAAATATGGCGAAAATTATGTTGGCGACCGGATTGATTGTTGCTTATGGCTATATGATGGAGGCCTTCATGGCTTACTACAGCGGCAATCAATATGAACGCTACGCCATCTATAACCGCATGCTGGGTCCTTACTGGTGGTCTTACTGGTCGTTAATTCTCTGCAACGTGATTACGCCGCAGTTCTTGTGGTGGCGCAAAGTTCGTCACAGCACAACCGCTTTGTTCATTATTTCACTGATAGTCAGCATCGGAATGTGGTTGGAGCGGTTTGTTATCATTGTCACCAGCTTGCACCGTGATTTTCTACCGTCTTCCTGGGCGATGTACTCGCCGACGAAATGGGACTGGTCAACCTATATCGGCACCATCGGGCTGTTTGCCGCCTTGATGTTCCTGTTTATTCGTTTCCTGCCGGTGATCTCAATCTTTGAAATGCGCACCCTGCTGCCCGAAGCGAAAGTTAAGGAGGAAAAAGCCTAATGGCGCTTTTTAGAAGATCGCGACCCCCTATCTACGGCGTGGTGGCCGAATTCGATAATCCGCAGGAATTATTGAATGCCACGAAAGCCGCTTATGAAGCGGGCTATCGGCGCATCGAAGCCTATACGCCTTATCCGATTGAAGAGGTCAGCGAAGCAGTCAGCCCGCACCGCAATCGTTTGCCGTTTATTGTGCTCATCGGCGGAATCGTTGGCGGACTCGGCGGCTATCTGCTGCAATACTACACCCAGGTAATTGATTATCCTTTGAATATCGGCGGTCGCCCCTATCACAGTTGGCCTTCGTTTGTGGTGCCGACTTTTGAAACGACAATTTTGGGAGCCGCCATTGCGGCGGTCTTTGGCATGCTGGCTTTGAATGGCTTGCCCAGACCTCACCATCCGATTTTTAATACCCCGCGCTTTGAATTGGCCACGCGCAGCCATTTCTTCCTGCTTGTCGAAGCCTATGACCAGAAATTCAACCAGGAGGAAGTCGCGGGATTTCTCAAATCGTTCAATCCGATGGAAATTTCGGTTGTTGATTGGTAGGAGAGGTTTTTAAGTTTGGTTATGAAGATATTTGAAAATGTTTTCGCCGCGAAGCGGCGTTGAGAAGGTAGCCAGACGTGCAACGTCTGGAATCGTTAGGTAAAAGATTTTCGCGTTGCAGACGCGTAAAGAAAATTCCTTGCGCTCCTTTAGAGCGCGATAACGGTTTCTACCAGAGGTTACACGTCAGGCTACCTTCTTCGGGCGCCTTCGGCGCAGACGTTGAATTAATAAACCGCTTGGTTAAGACAGATTTTTCAGTGATGAAAACACGAACAGAGAAAAACCGAATATTGCCGTTTGCCGTTTGCCTTTTGCTCTTTGCCTTATTGGGCTCGGCTTGTCGGCAGGATATGCACGACCAGCCGAAGTACGAAATTTACGAGAAGAGTAATTTTGATTCTTTCAAGAAGGATGAATCGGCATCGCGTCCGATTCCTGCAAACACTGTTGCCCGTGGGCATTTGAATGACGATACCTTGTTGTATACCGGTAAATTAGACCAAACCGGCTCCCAGAGCCAATCTCAAGGCACTAGCGAGTTCAGCGGATTTGCCGACACTTTTCCCTTTGAGGTGAAGGCCGAAGACTTAAAACGTGGCGGCGAGCGGTTCAATATTTATTGTTCGGTGTGTCACGACCGCACCGGTTCAGGGCAGGGAATGGTCGTCAAGCGGGGTTATAAACAACCGCCGAGCTTTCATTCCGACCGCCTGCGCGGGGCGCCTGCCGGTTACCTTTTCGATGTCATTAGCCGAGGGTTCGGCGCGATGCCGGATTATGCGGCGCAAATTCAGGCGCGCGACCGCTGGCTCATTGTCGCTTACATTCGCGCTTTGCAACTCAGTCAAAACACCAAACAGGATGAACTCACGCCCGACGAGAAGAACAAAATTCAAAGCGGTGAAACGGGAAGTGCAGACACCAAAGCAGGAAAAGGAGAAGCTCATCAATGATGGATGCTGCTTATACAGCGCCGCCTGAACTCGACCGCATTAAACAACGTGCCTTGATTGTTGGCATCGTCGGTCTGGCGCTGTCCGTGGTTGGTTATTTCATTAATAAAGACCAATTCTTTCGCTCTTATCTTTTAGGCTATGTCTATTGGCTGGGAATCTCACTGGGTTGTTTCGCCATCCTGATGATTCAACACCTGTCGGGCGGCGCGTGGGGCATCGTTATTCGCCGCATACTGGAATCGGCAACGCGAACCTTTCCGCTCACCTTGATTCTCTTTATTCCGATTGCCGTCGGCTTGCATTCGCTCTATTTGTGGTCGCACACGGATGTCGTGGCGAACGACGAAGTACTATCAGCCAAACAAGGTTATTTGAATGTGCCGTTCTTTTTAGTTCGCGTCATCATCTACTTTGTCGTCTGGTTGGGGATTTCTTATCTTTTGAATAAATGGTCGAAACAACAGGACGAATCGTCTGACCCGACAGCCGAGAGAGGTAAGATGCAAGATCTCAGCGGTCCGAGTCTCGTCTTGCTCGGCGCAACCATGACCTTCGCTTCGATTGATTGGTTGATGTCCTTAGACCCGCATTGGGTTTCGACCATCTTCGGCATTCTTTTTATGGGCGGACAGGCGCTTTCGGCAATGGCCTTCATCATCACCATGATTGTCTTTTTGTCGAATTACAAACCGATGAATCAGGTGATTGCCGGTCGCCATTTGAATGACCTCGGCAAATTGATGCTGGCGTTTGTGATGTTGTGGGCCTACTTTTCGTTCTCGCAATTTTTGATTATCTGGTCGGGCAATCTGCCGGAAGAGATTCCCTGGTACATCAACCGCCTGCATGGGTTCTGGAAAGTGCTGGCCGGGGCAATAATCCTTTTTCATTTTGTCTTGCCGTTTTTCCTGTTGCTTCCCAGACGGGCAAATAAGAACCCGCGCATACTGGTTTCGGTCGCTATTATGGTAATCGTCATGCGCTACATTGATTTGTATTGGTTGATTGGTCCGACGGTGGCGCACGGTGAAGGCGGACACAACACGGGATTTAGTTTTAGCTGGATGGATATTGCAGCGCCTTTAGGCGTCGGCGGCCTCTGGCTCTGGTACTTTATCAATGAACTCAATAAGCGCCCCTTGCTGCCGATAAACGACCCGGAACTCGAAGGCGCCATCGGGGAAGGCCAAGGACACCATTGAGCTAGAAGTGAATGGGTGAAAAGGTGGAGCGAACCTCAGGCATTCACCGGATTATTTAGAGGGTGAGTAATGGCAAAACATAAGTTAGAAGAAACGCCGGATGTCTCGTTTATCCATAACGTCGGTGTGTCGCACGAAGAGAAGGATATGAGCCTTGGCGGCATCGGCAAGTTCGTTTTGCATCTGATTGCGCTGGTCACGCTTTCGGCGCTGATTGTTTATGGCATGTTCAGGTATTTCACCTCACGCGAACAACGAATTGAGCAACGTGAGCAAAAATCAACATTACTCAAAAGAGATCGCGAGGGAAAGAAGGAGCCGGAAGAGATGTTTCCTGAACCAAGATTACAGCGGCAGCCGATTCCTGATTTAAAGCAATTCCGCGAAGAAGAGATGAAGAAACTCGAAGGTTATAATTGGGTAGATAAGACGCAGGGAATCGTCAGCATCCCGATTGACGAAGCAGAGAAAAAATTGCTCGAAAAGGGCTTGCCTCATCGGTAGCCGTAAGAAGTTAGAAGGAACGGCAAGTCGGCGAGTAAGCGGCATGTTGGAGTTAAAGAGAAAGCTGTAGGTTTACGAATGAGAAGTACAAGAAGGCAATTAATCAGGCAGTTTAAGAGCGCCGTATCATTTAATCGGTTAGCGAGCCAAGGAATACTTTTTACTTTTTACTTTTTGCTTTTCACGTCGCTGTGCGCCGCGCAACGCGCTCCCTTTGCGCCACCTGAAACGCAGCCGATGCGTGACGGACAGGTGCCGGGACAGCTCAAAGATATAACCATTGAACAGAAGCTCGACAGTCAGGTGCCGCTCGATTTGTTATTTCGTGATGAACATGGCACAGCCGTCAAACTTGGCGATTATTTCGGTAAAAAGCCAGTGGTGCTGGCGCTGGTCTATTACACCTGCCCCATGCTCTGTAATCAGATTTTGAACGGCACAGCCGGCAGCTTGAAAACCATTTCCTTTGATGCCGGTAAAGAGTTTGAAGTCGTTGCCGTAAGTTTCGACCCAAAAGACACGCCGGAAACCGCCCTGGCGAAAAAGCAAGCCTACCTTGAACGCTACAACCGCGAGGGCGCGGAACAAGGCTGGCATTTTCTAAGCGGCGATGAAGCGCAGATTAAGGCTTTAGCCGAGGCCGTCGGTTTTACTTATCGCTGGGATGAAAAGACCCAGCAATACATTCACGCCAGCGCCATCATGGTGGTGACGCCGCAAGGCAAGTTGTCGAAATATTTTTACGGCATTGAATATTCGCCGCGGGATTTAAAACTGGGACTCGTTGAAGCCTCTGAAGGCAAAATCGGTAGTCCCGTTGACCAATTGTATTTGTTCTGTTTTCACTACGACCCGACGACCGGAAAATACGGCGTCGTGATTATGAACATCATCAGGTTACTGGGAGCCGCGACCTTTATTGGCGTGGCGTTACTGGTTTTTTTCGTGCGTCGCCATCGCCGCGTAGCTGAAATTTGAAGAAACGGAAGTACCGTTCACGATTATGTTTTCATCTATACTTTTAGAAAACTGGGTTCCCTTCGCGCCAGAGCAAGGGTCAACGGTCGCCGAATCGGTTGATTTGCTCTATGTTTTTCTGACCGCGTTGACGATCTTTTTCGGGGTGGCCATTAGTCTGGCAATCTTCTATTTTGCCATGCGCTATCGTCGCCGTTCAGACGATGAATACCCTGAGCAAATCGAAGGCTCGCATAAACTCGAAGCGCTGTGGATTGGCGTACCGTTTGTCATCGTGATGGGAATATTCTGGTGGGGCGCGAGCGTCTATTTTACGGTCTTTCGCCTGCCGACCGATCCGCTTGATGTCTATGTGGTCGGTAAACAGTGGATGTGGAAATTCGAGCACCCGGATGGGCAGCGCGAAATTAACGAATTGCACATCCCCATGGGGCGACGCATTAAATTGACCATGGGAACCGAAGATGTGATTCATAGTCTCTTCGTGCCGGCGTTTCGCGTTAAGGCCGACGTGGTGCCCGGTAAAATCACCTACGTTTGGTGGGAACCAACCAAGCCAGGCAAATATGAACTCTATTGTGCAGAATATTGCGGCACGCGGCATTCGGGAATGATTGGCTATGTGATTGTTCAGGAACCGGCAGAGTATCAGGCCTGGCTGAGTGGCGGCGGTGGTGGCGGCACGCTCGCTTCAACCGGAAGCAAACTCTTTCAACAATTCGCCTGTAATTCGTGCCATAAGTCAGACCAGACCGGACGCGGGCCGTCGCTTGAAGGTAAATTCGGCAGCCAACAAGCCTTGCAAAACGGCACGACGGTGACGATGGATGAAAACTATATTCGTGAATCTATCGTCAACCCGCGCGCCAAAGTGGTTGCCGGTTACGACCCGGTGATGCCGACCTTTCAAGGGTTAGTCAGTGAAGAGCAATTGCTGCAACTTATCGCGTATATTAAATCGCTTGGCGGGCAACAACCAGGCAATGCCTCAACGACCATCAACGCGCCGGGTAATGCCAAGCAACCAGCCGCGCCAGTGAAACCGTCAAGCGCGGAACCGAAGAAATAGATATTTGTCAGGGCAACCCCAGCGGGTTGCTCCGATTTGCATAAGATTTCAGTGAGGGCTGGCACAATCGGGGTACTGACTCAAAAGCCTAGCCCGGCAAGAGAGTTAAATTTATTTAGGAATAGAAAGCAATGATGGAAGCACCAGAACCAAGTCCATTTCCGGTTCATCCGCGCACACATTATTTGAACGCGAATTACGGAATTAAATCCTGGCTATTGACCAAAGACCACAAGCGCATCGCTTTGCTCTACCTGGCGTCAATCACCGTCTTTTTCTTTCTAGGCGGCGCCTTTGCGTTAATGATTCGTCTGGAACTGCTCACGCCAAAAGGTGACATCTTAACTTCAGACACGTATAACAAGATGTTCACTTTGCATGGCATTGTGATGATTTTCTTCTTCCTGATTCCGGCAATTCCCGCTGTGCTCGGCAATTTCCTTTTGCCCCTGATGCTTGGCGCCAAAGATTTGGCCTTTCCGAAAATCAATCTGCTCAGTTGGTATGTCTATAATCTGGGAGCCATTTTTACGCTATATGCAATCATCGCCGGCGGCGTAGACACGGGTTGGACGTTCTACACACCGCTCAGCGTCAACTCGACGACACAAGTTACGCCGATGGCCATCGGCATCTTTATCAACGGCTTTTCATCAATTCTCACGGGGTTGAATTTCATCGTTACGATTCACACGATGCGCGCACCGGGACTCACTTGGTTTCGCTTGCCGCTGTTTGTTTGGGCGCATTACGCGACCAGCCTGATTCAGATTCTCGGCACCCCTGTGCTTGCCGTGACCATTGTTTTGCTTGGTCTTGAACGAATTTTCGGCGTCGGAATTTTTAACGCATCACTTGGCGGCGACCCGGTCTTATTCCAACACCTGTTCTGGTTTTACTCGCATCCGGCGGTCTACATCATGGTGTTGCCTTCGATGGGGGTGATCAGTGAATTGATTGCGACTTTTTCTAGAAAGAAAATTTTCGGCTATTCATTTGTGGCTTTTTCAAGTCTGGCGATTGCCGTTTATGGTTTTCTCGTCTGGGGACATCATATGTTCGTCAGCAGTCAATCGGTTTATGCCGGAATGGTTTTTTCATTCCTCAGTTATTTCGTTGCCATTCCCTCAGCCGTAAAAGTATTCAACTGGACGGCGACTTTATACAAAGGATCAATTTCCTGGGATACCCCAATGCTTTATGCCTTCGGCTTCATTGGGCTTTTTATTGTTGGCGGAATGACCGGGTTATTTCTTGCGGCGCTTGGCTTGAACGTCCATGTTACGGATACCTATTTCGTGGTCGCCCATTTTCACTACATCATGGTTGGCGGCGCGGTGATGGGATATCTTGGCGGGATGCATTATTGGTGGCCCAAAATCAGCGGCCGCATGTACCCGGAAGGCTGGGCGAAACTGAGCGCGCTGATTGTCTTCCTGGGCTTTAATTTGACCTTTTTCCCGCAGTTTTTGTTGGGCTATATGGGAATGCCGCGTCGTTATCACGAGTACGCTGACCATTTTCAGGTGCTTAATGTAATGTCAACCGCGGGCGCCTCCATACTCGGAGTCGGTTATGTGATGCCGATGATCTATTTCATCTGGTCAATGCGCTATGGCCCGATTGCCCAATCGAATCCTTGGCCCGGCAGCGGTCTGGAATGGCAGACCACTTCGCCGCCGCCTACGGAAAACTTTGAAGAGACGCCGGTGGTGACCTGGGAAGCCTACGAATTCACGCCGGATAATTCGCGACGAAAAGTTGAAGTCGTTAGAAATGTAAGTTAGGCGAATAGATTTTTTATAATCTCTGTGCCGCCTCCGGGTCTTTGTTTCTCTGTGGTGAAAAAAGAAAAACCCCAGATTCTCGGAGACCCAATCGCGACACAGAAAAATTACGTAGTTTAATCGTGCGATATTAGTTTTAGAGGAAAAGAAATTGGCTGAGAGTCACCTTGCAACACACAGCGCCTTAGCGCATCACTTCGACAACATGGAGCAACAACGCGAGGCGGGTTCGCTCGGCATGTGGATATTCCTGCTGACGGAAATCATGTTCTTCGGCGGCGCGTTTACGGCTTATATCGTTTATCGCAGAACGCCAGGCGTATCCGAGGCCTTTGTGATGGCCAGCAATACCCTGGATGTCAAACTTGGATTAATCAATACAATCGTATTGATTTGCAGTAGCTTGACGATGGCGCTGGCGGTTTACTACGCGCAAACCGAAACCGACTCGAAAAGATTGCAAGTGACCTTTCTGATATTAACCATTCTGCTTGGGCTGGTGTTTCTGGTTATCAAGGGGTTTGAATATGCCGATAAATTTACGCACCACCACGTTCCGGGTAAAAGTTATAGTTTCCCGGCTGCCGGAGATTTAGAGCGCAATACACAAATATTCTTTACCATCTATTTTGCGATGACCGGGCTGCACGCGCTGCATATGATTATCGGCATCGTGATTTTGTTCGTCATCGTGCGCATGGCGGTGAAGAAACGTTTTTCTCCCGAATGGCATGCGCCGGTTGAGCTATTCGGACTCTACTGGCACTTTGTTGATATCGTCTGGATTTTCCTCTTCCCGTTGCTTTACTTGCTCGGTTACCACCTGCACGGAGGCGCACACTGATGTCTGAGAAAATCGTCCCTAAACGCGTCTATTTCACCATCTTTGCTTTGTTGATGGGGTTTACGGTGTTGACGGTGTACGCTGCGAGTCTTGATCTGGGCAAATGGAATACCATTGTCGCGCTCACCATTGCCTTCACCAAAGCCATATTAGTCGCGCTCTGGTTTATGCACATCAAATATAGTAAACGCCTCACCCAACTGGTGGTCGCCAGCGGACTGTTCTGGCTGGTGATTATGATTTCGTTGACGCTTTTTGATTATTCAACCAGGACGATGGGACGTTAAGCGATGGTTGATTGCTATTCGGTTGTAGAATGAGCTGGGCTAAATTTGCCATCGAGAGATTGAAGAAAGGTGAAACCGTTCAAATCCGCCCTCGCGGCAATTCAATGAAGGGCAAGGTTAATGATGGGGACCGGGTAACAGTTGAACCTTGCGATGTAGAGAAACTAACTGCATCCACGGAATTGCCACAAAAGTAGAGTCGAATTAACGCGCCTTCTCTAATGCAGCGTCAGTCAAAACCAAATTATTTAATTTGAATGAGAAAGCCGCTCGCTTTGATAGTTGAGCGGCCTGTTGTTTTTATCGAAATTCAATTTGCCAATAGAGTCGTCTGTTCAACGCCTTACTCATCACTCATCGGGTTTATTCCCAGACATCATAAGCATACAAATCTTTGTACTCTTCACGCCGCCTGACGATACGCGCTGTGCCCGATTCATCAATCATCAACACCGCAGGACGCGGGCGACCATTATATTGTGATGATTGGTCGAGGGCATAGGCGCCGGTATTCAAGAGCGCCAACACATCACCGACATTGGTCGCTTCGGGAAGCAAACGGTGACTCGGCAACCGCGAGCCTTTTTCAATATCGAAATAGACATCGCCGGAATCGCATAAGGGTCCTGCGACTTTAAATGCTCGGGTGTGCGCTTCGTCGGCGCGCGATGCGGATATCAGATGGTAGTACCACTTATACATGCCCATCGAAACCATCAACGAATAACCGGCGTCCGTAAGCAGCCAGGTGTCACCGATTTCCGGGCGCTCCTTGATATTGCAGACGCGGGTTAAAACCAAACCGGCATCGCCAATAATTTTTCTCCCCGGTTCCAGCACAATGGTTAAGTCTTCGAGCAAGCCCATCTCGTCATGCTTAACCGCTTCGTTGATAGCCGCGCGAAAGACTGCTTCGGGGTCGAGCGTCGCCGACAGCATCGCGCGCTCTTTTTCGCCGATATGTGCCGCCTGCGAAGGTTCCGCTAAATAATCAATCGGGAGGCCGCCGCCGATGTTAATTTGCGAAAGACGATGATTATATTTTTTGTGCAGTCCGACGAGAATCTGCCACATTTCGCCAAAAGCTAACGCGTAAGGTTCAGCATCGGGGGTTTGCGAGCCAACATGAATGTGCGCGCCGACAAGGGCGATGGCATCCGTCATTTCAAGCGCCTGATGAAAAGCGCTTTCGACCTGCGCGGGCGTGATGCCGAATTTGGAAGAGACGAGCCCGGTCTGCAGGGCGGCGTGCGAGCGCGTAGCGATTTCCGGGACAATGCGAATCGTCACGTTGGCGCGTTTGCCTGTGAGCCGCGCCACACGCGCCACCTGCCCAAGTTCGTAAAGCGAATCCACATTAATGGCAAGGATGCCGTAAGCGATTGCGTCGGCAATCTCTGCATCGGTTTTTGACACGCCATTGAAAATGATTTGGTCGGGTTTAAAACCGATAAGGATGGCTTTATGGAGTTCGCCGCCGGAATTGACTTCGATATCGCCGCCGGCTGCAAAAATGGTTTTTAAGACCGCCATATTTGAATTGGCTTTCGAGGCATAACAGAGTTTGACCTTGGGATGCACGGCTTCTACGGCGCGGCGCAGGTTGCGAACATTTTCTGTAATCCGCCGTTCGGAAAAGACATAAAGCGGTGAACCATATTTTTCGATAAGCTCGACGGCATCTGCGCCATCTATGCTTAAATGATGATGGCGCGTTTCAAGAAACCCGCGCGCGCGCCAACTCCCCGTATGCTCAGACATGGAATACCCTCTGCGAAAAAATTAAACGATGATTGTAAGCGAGCGACCGTTGGCTGGCAAACTTTCGTTTACTTTAGCTTGACCGGGCGCTATGAATAGCGAGATTCGGCTTGTTCAAGCTCCGCTTCTCGATACCATGCCTATTGCGAATTTGGCGATATCTTAATGACCTGGCGAGAGCCCAATAGTGATTTCCCGCAAAGTCGCCAAGCGATGCAAATTTCGAGTAGTGGGTCAGGAAGAAATAGGTTGGCCAGCGGTTGGCGCTAAACAAGTAAAGTCCTGCCCAACGACCAGTAAACAGTGATCTCCGGACAAGTAAAAAGTTATCTCTGGACAAGTAAAAATTTATCTTCGAATTAGACGGAAAAAGCGGATAAAGCGCCATCGGCTGGGGCAGATAACCCGCAATCCGTCTTTTCTGCCCCATCAGAAGATGACCTTGTCCCTGACAACAGACTGCCGTTCTTTTACCGATAAATATTTTCATCCCCCTAATTTCAATCTGACCCATTACCAAATTTCGTCAAGCCGAATGTCGGCCACCCATTTGTCGGTTCCCTGGCGAGACGGTGAGTTTCTCGCACCAATTTAATTGCGCCATGCTTGACTTGGCTTCGTTCCGCGCATAGCATCGCTTCATCAAAACCTAAAGCCACTATACAAAAGGAGTCAATTGCGTCCGTGAGGATTCTTCGACTGGCATTCGTTATGGGTCTGTTGTTGCTCGGCGTTCTTGAAATTCAGGCGCAACAATTGCCTGTCAAAATCTACACCACGGCGGATGGATTAGCGCGTGACCGCGTAACTCGTGTGCGCCGCGATTCACGGGGATTTCTGTGGTTTTGCACCGAAGAAGGCTTATCGAGATTTGATGGCTATGGCTTTACCAATTACACCACAAATGACGGCTTGCCCAGTAACAATGTCCGCGATTTTTTAGAGACCCGCGATGGTCATTATTGGGTTGCGACAGTCGGCGGGTTATGTCGCTTTAATCCCTATCCGACCGAGCAAACCAAAAATTCAGATCAACCGTTTATTGCCTATGAGATTGAAAATCAAACAGAGGTGAACTTTAACGCCCTCCTTGAAGACCGTAACGGCGCGGTGTGGTGCGGCTCATCAAAAGGCGTTTATCGTTTGCAAAGGGATGGAAGTAACTGGCAACTGGAACGCGAGACCCTCGATGTAGCGGTACATCTCTTTCTCGAAGACCACATCGGAAGGCTGTGGATTGCGACCGGAACAGGATTATATTGTCGTTTCCCGGATGGCCGGGTGGAGAGGTTCGACAAGGGGCGCGGGCTTCCCAGCGCCGTGATTCGCGGGTTACTGGAAACCGCCGACGGGTCAATCTGGATTGGCACTTCGGATGGCTTATGTCAGCTCAAATCGCCGCTTCCTTCCTCCGGTTCGATTGTCGTTCGCGTCTATAATCATCAACAAGGATTGATTGGTTGGTGTAACTGGTTACTGCAATCCGCCAACGGTCATTTATGGGTTTGCAGCAGTGAAGGCTTGGGCGAATTGATTCCTCAGGGAGCCAACTATCAAGTCAAGTTTTACACAACCGAACACGGGTTAAGCGGTCTTTTTATCTGGTCTATTGCAGAAGACCTGGATAAGAATTTGTGGATAACCACGAATACCGGCGGCGTGATGAAGATGGCGCGCAATGGCTTTACCTCCTGGCGAAAAAATGAAGGCTTGGCGACGGATTTTGTGGTCGGCGTTTCGGAAAATCAAAGCGGCGAGATTTGTGTCACCAGTATGTCGCTTGCCGGACGCTATATCAGCCGTCTTGAAGGCGAAAGCTTTAAAACCACGCGACCATTGTTTCCCCCCTCGATTAATGAATTTGGCGGCGAAGCGCAACAGGATAATTTGCAAGACCACACCGGCGAGTGGTGGGTTGCAACCGGTTCAGGACTCTTGCGCTATCCGGCGGTTAACCGTCTTGAACAACTTTCCAGCACCCCCGTGAAAGCTCACTATACGGAAAAAAACGGACTCTTTAGCGATTCCGTCTTCCGCATATTTGAAGATTCGCGGGGCGATATTTGGCTCAGCTTAGGAATCTTTACGAATTCCGGTAGAGTCATGAGATGGGAGCGCAAGAGCGAAACCTTTCATCAATATTCAAACGCCGATAATCTCCCGGATGGGACGCCTTCGGGGTTTTGCGAAGACCCCTTTGGCAATATTTGGATAGCTTTTTTTTCAGGAAATATTGCGCGTTATAAAGACGGTCGCTTCATGAATTTTCCTTTCTTAAAACCGGTAGTGGGAAAGCGCTTTCAGCACGACATCTATTGCGACCAACAAGGAAGAATCTGGATAGGCACGGCGGAAAAAGGGGTCATTCGTATTGATAACCCGCAAGACGACGAGCCGCGATTTGTCAATTT
>JBIOWC010000192.1:0-2392 GCA_044868105.1 Blastocatellia bacterium | reverse complement strand
CGCGCGCCGTAGAGCAGGTCCTGCCCCAACTCTTCTACGAACCGTACGCCGCGCACATCGCGGCTCTCTTCCTTCACCCGCTCAACCCCACCGAAATTGCGCAGCGCCGCCCGTCGCGCCTCTTCCGGGGTCATCCCGCGGGCCCGGTTTTGTTCACTCTCTTTCTCCAAATGAAAGCCCAACTCCTCGTCCAACTCCCGCTCCAGGGCGTCTCTCTGGAAGAGCGCCCGCAGCCGGAGTCTTAACCTCTTTAGCATCCCAACCTCCCTGGCTTATGTGGTCTTCAGAATCAACTCGACCGCCCCGGTGAAGCGTTCCCAGGCCTCGGTCTCTTTCGCTAACTGTTTGCGCCCCGTGACCGTCAGCTTATAGAACTTCGCCCGCCGGTTATTCTCTGAAGCTCCCCATTCGGAGGCGATCCACCCCTGTGCCTCCAAGCGGTGCAGCGCCGGGTAGAGCGACCCCTGACCGACCTTGAGGACATCACGCGAGACCTGCTGAATGCGCTGGGCGATATCCCAACCGTGGGTCGGACCGCTTTGCAAAGTCTTAAGCACCAGGAGGTCAAGGGTTCCCTGCAATAAATCCATCGGTGTTTTATTCATTGATTACCTCTCGACATTCGACAAAGCATAGTGTAAAGGGGCAACTTGTCGGGTGTCAACAGGAGTTAGGAATGTCCGATGTGTGACAAGAAAGTTTGTCAGTCGCCAACTAAAGCAACTGCCCAATGTCTAAAGGCAACTTTCGTTGAAGCGTCATTGACCCTATAGGGTTTTAAGGTCAGGTGGTAAGGAATAACCTCGCTTGTCATTCAGTAAGTGAGAGCATATATTTCTGCCGCACTTCCCAAGTAAAACATAGAGGAGATAGCTAGGATGCCAGTAATCATGCACAATCCACCGGAAGTCTTCCCGCCCTATCGTAGCTACAGTCATGCGACTGAGATTCGTGGCGATGCCAGGCTTCTGATTATTAGCGGGCTGAATGGCTATTTGGCTGATGGCGAGACCATGCCGGAATCTTTTGAAGAGCAAGGCGAAATTATTTGGCAGCACCTGGGCACCATTTTACGAGCTGTCAATATGGACTACGCGGATATCGTATCTCTACGTACTTACTTGGCAGCGCCTCAGTACGACGAAGCCAATGTCCGTTTGCGGGTCAAGTATTTGGGTAATCATCAACCTGCCCTAACGGTCGTTTGCTGCCAATTGCTTGATCCTAAATGGAAAGTTGAAATTGAGGCGATGGCAGCAAAATAACCAAGGTAGAACTATACTCGGTCAATGCCCTTCACAGACTCAATTGTAAGATGCTGACCATCAGTCCTGTAAGAAATGACATCCAAGAGGCGAGACAGGCTGTTCCACATCAGCGAAGAACCCGGCATCGAGCGCTTCGAGCCGCGCGAGTCCGATTACACCAACGAACCTGTGGTGTGGGCTATTGAAGAAGCCCGCCTCTGCAACTACCTGTTGCCGCGTGACTGTCCCCGCGTAACCTACTACGGAGGAAGCCAAACCAGCACCGAAGATGTCAAGCAATTCCTCGGTTCAAGTCCCGCGGTTATCGCGATTGAAAGCGCCTAGATGGAACGGATGCGCTCCTGTCAGTTGTATTGCTACCGCCTGCCACCGGATACCTTCGAGTGTACTGATGAATGCGCCGGCTATTTTGTAAGCCAGGTGCCGGTGGTGCCTGCAGGCGTCGAGTTCGTCAAAGATGCGATGGCTGAGTTGCTCAAGTGCGGAGTGGAACTACGATTCCTGCCGAACCTGTGGCCATTGCGTGATGCGGTGGTCGCGTCCAGTTTACAATTCTCGATCATTCGCATGCGCAATGCCCTGCCGAGGGTGATGGATATAAATTTATAGATGCCAAAGCTGATTACTATCAACCCGACCAAATATCTATGATGTTTTATGGTTTGCAGGCCAGGTTGAATAAGCCCGATGGTCATTCGCTGCGCTTAGGTGGTTGATGTCTCACTCTTCTATAGGAATATTTTGTTCACTGCTTATTAAAACAGACCGCTCCAAAGCCTGCAGTCCATTGTCAGACGTTGATTAACCTTACCGTCGCTGCTTGTAGGTTTGGCATAAAAGCTATGATGAATGAGAAGAAGATTGGCAGCCGAGTATTCATTTTCCACATCATCAAGGGTCTCACCATTCATATCAGAGCACCAAAGCAAATCTTTAATTTGCTATTCCTTCCCGTCTGGCTAACCGGGTGGACGATTGGCGGTGGAGTGGCTATCACTGCTCTAGTTAGCGGTAAGGCGCCGCCTTTTCTCATCTTCTGGTTATGCGGTTGGCTCTTCGGAGAGATCTCAGCGATTTACACCTGGCTTTGGACGGCATTCGGGAAAGAGATTATCTCTGTCGAG
>JBIOWC010000191.1:0-7053 GCA_044868105.1 Blastocatellia bacterium | reverse complement strand
CCAAGCAATTTATTCATCAAAAATTAAAGGTGCAGTATAAAAACGGTTGGGACCCGGTGACTGAAGCCGACCGCGAAGTCAACACCGTACTAAAAGAGATGCTGATAGCCGATGATGAAGGTTGGCTCTCTGAAGAAACCACTGATGATTTACAACGACTGGAAAAATCTCTGGTTTGGATTGTTGACCCCATAGACGGCACACGTGAATTTATAGAAGGCATTCCCGAATGGGCAATTTCCGTAGCGCTGGTGGCCGACGGAAAACCGATAGCCGGCGGCATCTGCAACCCGGCAAGTGATGAAACCGTCATCGGTTCACTGGCGACCGGTGTGGTTTACAATAGCAAACCTGCCGCGATAAGCGATAAACAGACGCTTGCGGGGGCTGTAATTTTAGGAAGCCGGAGCGAAGCTAAACGCGGGGAGTGGGATCGGTTTAATAATGCAATTTTTAAAGTCCGCCACGTTGGTTCAGTCGCTTACAAACTCGGTCTGGTGGCTGCAGGTATTGGGGATGCAACCTGGACGCTGGTTCCGAAACACGAATGGGACGTCGCCGCAGGGGTAGCTTTAATTCTATCTGCCGGGGGGTTTGTTCGCGGGCTTGCGCAAGAGAGTCTGACCTTCAACAATGCCAATCCCAAACTCACAGGTTTGATTGCCGGACCGCTGAGCTTAAAAGCAGAGATTGAAGCGACACTGGGAATTTAGAACCGTAAAGGGTTGGGCCATAAAACGAACATCAATTTATCCGTTTAACCTTGCCAGTTACTCAATTTCAAATCCACCTGAAACTACCTGAGTAAATTGAGCGTGCCAACTTGAAAGTCTGTAGTTTGAAGGTGAGGGACGCGGTCATCGGCGCTCAAAGTGAAAATCGCTCTCCTCTTTTAATTTCTATTCAGCGTTTGAAAATGGGAAGAAATACATTAGTCCACTGGCGAGAGCATCCCGCCAATGCGTCCAATTATGCCCGGCGCTCACCTCTTTATACCCGACCCGGTAGCCATTTGATGCCAACATCTCTTTCATCCGTCGGTTCATTTCCAACATCGGTTCGTAACGTCCGACTTCTAAAAACCATTTGATGTTTTTCGGCTCAATTTGCTTCAGTTCATCAAAGAGTTGTTCGTTTGCCGCAAAAGGTACGGATTGACCTAGCACACTTCCCCAAACCTCTGAATGAATAGATGCGGCAGAGACGGCTAACCGTCCGCCAAGTGCTGCGCCCGCAATAGCTCTTGATTGCGGCGAACCGATTGTCCTGTAACGCTCGTCAACCTTCGGCACCAATTCTTGGCTAATATACTCAACATAATATTTATTCAACTGATAATCTGAAGAGTAATCCTGTGGGGGTAGAAAGACCATCAACAAAGGGAGAATGCGTTTCGCGGCAATCAGGTTATCAACCATGAAGTTGACTTTGGTTTTTTCTAAATAGTTTTGACCACCAATGAAATAAATAGTCGGATAGCGGTAACTGGCGACATCATATTGCGGCGGCAAATAAACGCCCGTTTGATGATCGTTCGACGAGCCTTCGCTGAGGCTTTCGATTCGCCCTTGCGGGATATCAGCATCCTCAGTTGTCCAGATGCACGTCTTGTATCGCGGCATGGTGAAGAAATTGTTTATTCCGCCCAATCCATTATCGGCTCTATTTGGATTGAGCGAATCAAGCTGCCATTCGCCATTAATTATGAATTGATATTCAATGCGTGTATCAGTCAAAAACGGTAACGAATAATATTTCATGCCCGTTTCCGCCAGGGGTTTTAGTTTTAGTCCCTGCTTTTGCCAATTCGTCATCTCGCCAACGAGTTCAACATCTTCAGCGTGACCTCTATAAATGAAGGTTGCCCAGGGTTCAGTTATTACCGGAGAGTTTTCCAGCGTTAATCGCTCAACAAATTTTTTATCTTTGATGTCAGGCATTTTATTTGTTTTCCTTGTGCCATCATGCCAAGCACCAACTGCGAAGAGCAAATCAAAGCTCGATTAAAATATTTCAACAATCAATTTTTTTTCCGACTTTTCCTCTGCTTCCAGGCTCTTACTTTCCGAACACAATAATTCAAATATTATTTGATGAAGTTTATTGATTGTTCTCTGCTTCGTTTGTCCTCTGGCAACCAGTTGGTTGCTCAAGCTGAGGTTGCACGTGGGTCACCATCCGCACTCGCCCATCTGAATCGCGCAGCCTCAGCCATTTTCAATCAATTCCTCCTCAATTATTTTGCAACCCTTTGGTATCATTTCATCATCTTGCAAATCAATATAACATTAAGACAAAAATAAATTATGGAGGTTCGATGTGTATGTTTAACAGTATTCAAAATATTCGTTCCCTGCGGTTGGTTATCCTTTTAATCGTTTTCACATTCATCACCATACCAAATTCTTCTTTAAGTTCGCGGGCAAGTAACTATTTGGCCCCCCCCGCCGAAACTCCTTCGCCTGAGGCGCTCTCGCCGGTTCCGGCAACCCTCCATTATCGGCTTGATGCCGGGCAGAGCAGATTTATCGTACGCGCTTTTGTTGGCGGAATACTCTCGGCATTTGGACATAACCACACAATTGCCATACGTGATTTTTCGGGCGAAGCAAGCCTGACGACCGATACCCTCTCGCCGGCCTCTTTACATATGACGATTAAAGCGGATTCGCTTGCCGTAATGGATAAGGTGAGCGCCAAAGACAAACAGGAAATTGAGACGAAGATGCGCGATGAGGTGCTTGAAACCGGTCAACATCCGACAATCGTTTTCAAGAGCACAAACATCACCGGCACGAAAACCGGCGAAGGGCAATACGACCTGCAAATCTGGGGTGATGTGACGTTACACGGAGTTAGCAAAAACATTTGGTTCAAAGGCCAACTGTCACTCGGCGCTGATAACTTGAGGGCGAAAGGCGATTTCTCCTTGCGTATGAGCGAGTTTAAAATCAAACCGGTATCGGCGGCCGGCGGCACCGTCAAGGTGAAAGACGAAGTCAAATTTTCCTTTGATATTGTCGGAACGAAATAACCTTCGCTGGGGTAGTTTCGCTAGCGGTTGACTTATTCGCCGCGCGCTTTTCTGCCGAGTGCGCCGCTTGGATGCCATTGCGCGTATTGTTCGCGAGTTAATCCTTTGTGCACTTCAAGCGAAACTGAGAGCGCGCTAAGGACATAAATTTTGGCAAGAATACTGGCGCGCGGAACCAGATTGAGTACCCCGCCTTCATTTTCTACGCCAGCGTATAACATAACATCGGAAACCTGCGCCAACTGCGATTGCGGTTGACCGGAAATACAGATGACCTTGGCGCCAAATTCTTTCAGCACTTCAACCGCGTGCAATAATTCAGGCGTTGTTCCACTGTTTGATATAGCGATGATGGTATCCGGTTCGCGGACTTGGCCCGCTGACCCATGAACGCACTCGGTGGCGTGTAGAAAATAGGCGGGCGTGCCGGTACTCGATAGCAGCGAGGCGGCATAGCGGGCGATATGTTCGGATTTGCCGATGCCGGTGACGTGGACGCGGCCGCCGTGTTTTTCCTGTTCAAGAATTAAATTGGCGGCCGCCTCGATAGCTTCCACTTCGGCGCGAGTTCTAAGGGCGGCAATCTCTTCAACTGCCAAATCGAAGAACGCTTCGACCTCTATTCTGGCATCCAGGATTTCAACCCCCGAAGCTTCCTGAGAGATAGCTGACGAATCCGAGTCAGGATTTTTAATCAGGTTATAGGTTTCGTTGTATGCTTGGTGACCATTGGTTGAGGTGTCCACTTTTTCGGTTTCGTCTGTCGCAGTTGAAGTAACGGCGGCAAAACTCTTTCCGTCTTGCTCAATTGCCATGCAATGATTTCCTTAATGAAATTGATTGATAGTTATAGGGTTCGCACGGGTAAAGCGTCAAGTTCAGTTCAGATTCCGAATGACGTAGACCAGGGGTTAACCAATAAGTTTTTTGCCTAACCGCCAGTCTCTGACCGAGAGTCAAGGAGCAATCGCCAGCACGCGAGCCGGGCTGCCTGAGCCGCCTTCAATCGGTAATGCGCCTACGAAAATCACTGCGCCACGCGGCGGTAGTTTATCCAGATTAGTCAAGTTTTCCAGATGATAAAGTCCGCTGCCATGCGATATTTTATGTCCCTGAAAATTTTTCGACGGCCCATAATCAATCGACAGCGTATCTATCCCGAGCGCCACAATCTTGGGGTTTCTAAGCAAATATTGAATGGCTTCTTCAGCATAACCCGGAAAATGCATCACCCCTTCGCCATCCGCATTGCGATATTTTTCCACATCGCTATAACGTTTATCCCATCCCGTAAGCAATAACACGGCTGCGCCTTCGGGAATCGCTCCACCTTTTTCAAACTCCTGAATATCCGCGGCGGTGAGTTGATAATCGGCGTTCGCTTCGACTTTCGAGCGCACATCAATCACCACAACCGGAGCGATAAACTTTTTAACTTTGATGCGATCAACCGTCTCTTTCCAGACAATGAAATGTCCAGGCGCATCCAGATGGGTGCCGAAATGTTCAGGAAGATGCAACCCTCCGCTTGCATACCCGTCTTTTTTAATGTCCGAAAGTTTGTCATACCGATAGAGATTTTTTTCACCGCTATAGGCCGGAGTTTTCTCATTCAACACCTGTGTGAGGTCAATAATTTGCGCTTGTCCCTTCAATGCGCGTTCCAATAACCCTTCGCCGGCCGTTGCCGTAGTCTTAACGGTCTCTTCTGAATTCATTTTATCAGAGGTTGTGCCGCGCGTTGCGAAGCCATGAACGTAATGAATCAGTTGCCGAATTTGCTCGGGTTTGAGTGTCAGCTTAAACGACGGCATCCCCCCGCGCCCCTTTGAAATCGAAGCAAACAATCGGGCATCGGTCCGACTCTTGTGAAATGCTGCATCGGTAAAATCGGGGATGCCATTGCCGCCTTTGCCGTCTGCCTTGTGACACATTGAACATTTCTTTAAAAACTCGGCGGCGATGGCTACTTCATCATTGGCTGCAGGCTTTGCGCTCGTACTTTTCGCTTTCGATTGGGCAGCAATAATCGCCACCCCGCCTAAAGAAAAGATAAGCACGGTCAGAATAAATAATTTTAGCTTTTTCAGAACCATAACAACCTCATTGATTAAAGTATCTCGCGCTCGTTGCCCAGGCGACGAGTCACACGTTCGCGATCTAAAAACTCCAGGAGCGGAATCGCGTGTTTGCGTGTAAGGCCGCCAGTGATTTCCTTGAATGCAGCCACATCAATCTTCGTGTTATTTGCTTTGTAGGCGCGAACCCGATTCTTTAAATCTTCGATGGAATCAATATGAAAAACGAAATCGCCGATCCGAAGCAAGCGGTGCTCGGCAATCAGCAGGTTATATAATTTGCGCGCCAGATTGATGGATAAAGTCAAACTTGCGGCTACCTCTTCAAGCGTTCCGGCTTGTAGTCCCGCTTGTTTGAATGCGTTTTCTAACTGTTGCTTGGCTTCGGCATCCGCCCCGGTAAGCGCCGGTTGGTGCGAAACCAGCCGCAGCGTATCGCGTTCGGCAACCAGTCTTTTGTCATCGGAAAGCCGGTTAATCACGGTGCGAAAGATTTCCGGCTTGAGCAGACCAAACAGATGTTCGCGCACCTCTTCGCGGCTGATGCCAAGCGCCAGAGGTTCGCGTTTATGATGGGCGGTAAGCATATCAAGCACTCGCGTTGCCAATTGGCTATAGGCGGGTGTCGCCAGTAGAACGAGCGGCGAATTTGTAACCTCAACGACTCGTTTCGATTGTTTGAGCCGCTTCGCCGCATCAATAATTTGGTCATCAGTAGCGCCAGTTCGAGCGGCAATATCCGCCGCGCTCATCCCTTGTTCCCCCGCCATTTCAATAAAAATCCCCATTTGGTCAACCAGACCTTTGCTTTTTTCCAAACGCTCGAGACTGGCATTTGCTTGTTTATCGCGACGACGATGTTTAACCGGCGTGGCATCCAGAATCACTCCGCCGCCGATGGTAATTTGGGGCGAATAGCTGCGAATAATAAAACGGTCCGCGGGTAAAGCCGCAATCGGTTCTTCAAGCCGGAGTTGTACAATGGCGCTTGCGCCAGGCTCAAGTGAGTGCTGGGCCTTGAGTGAGGAGTGGGGTGTTTGATTATCGTTGGACTCCCGACTCTCAACCTCTGGCTCTGGTGTTGAAATCAAATAGACTCGCGCCATGACTTCTGAAGTTCCGTGATGCAACCGAACACGAGCGCGATGCGGCAAGGGGCGCGGGGCGCTTTCGAGTAAATCCAACCGCACATCGAGCATAGAAGTCGGATGCAAACGATTGGCAAGTGATAGGACTGCGCCGCGCTCGGCTTGCTCAAGATTTACGCCTTGCAAGTTGACCGCCGTGCGTTGCCCGGCCAACGCTTGCTCGGTGTCCTGCCCGTGAACTTGCAAATTGCGAATGCGGGTTTTGGCGCCATTTGGCAAAACCTCTATTTCATCGCCGACTTTCAGCGCTCCGGCAATCAGCGTGCCGGTTACCACGGTTCCAAACCCTTTAACCGAAAAAGCCCGGTCAACCGGGAGTCGCGGCGTGGCCGAGATGGTTTTCGACTGGATGTCTTTGGCAAGCGCCACGAGGGCGGTCTTTAAATCTTCTATTCCTTCACCGGTTCGCGAACTGACGGGAATAATCGGAGCGTCTTCTAAAAATGAGCCTTTGATAAAGTCTTCAACTTCGGCGCGCGCCAGTTCGAGCAGTTCTTCATCAACCAAATCGGCTTTCGTGAGCGCCACCAAACCGGACTTCACCTGCAATAACCGACAAATATCGAAATGTTCGCGGGTCTGCGGCATCACCGATTCATCAGCGGCGACCACGAGCATCACAAGGTCTAACCCGTGCGCGCCGGCGAGCATATTCTTAACAAAGCGCTCGTGACCCGGCACATCAACAAAGCCGAATTGAAGCTCACCTATAATCAAATCGGCGAAACCGATGTCAATCGTGATACCGCGTTGTTTTTCTTCTTTGAGCCGGTCGGCATCAATGCCCGTCAAG
>JBIOWC010000190.1:0-3237 GCA_044868105.1 Blastocatellia bacterium | reverse complement strand
TTTATGATTACGCCATTCATTCGCGCACCGCTGCAAAACGTCATATCGTGCCGCGCCCGGTTATTATCATTGAAGGCATTCTTATTTTTATGAGCGCCGAACTGCGCAGCTTGATGGATATGAAAGTCTTCGTTGATACGGATGCCGACATTCGCTTTATTCGTCGCCTGCAACGCGACATCGATGAACGCGGGCGAACGCCTCAGTCGGTCATCGAACAATACCAGATGACTGTGCGCCCCATGCATCTGCAATTCGTTGAGCCATCGAAACGCTATGCTGATATAATCATTCCCGAAGGCGGCAGCAATCAGGTGGGCATTGATCTGATTACCGAAAAGATTAAAGCGATTCTAAATTTGCAAAATTAGAGTCGCACAGGAATAGTCGCCCTGCAAAAGATTCGCCCCGTTTACCAAGCGGTGGTTAACCGCAATCTGAAGGGGGTAACGCAGTACTTTTATGATAAGTGACGAAGAGTTGATTGAATTAGCAAAACAGGCGAGAGAGCGTGCCCATGCGCCTTATTCAAAATTTGAAGTCGGTACGGCGCTGGTCACCACCGATGGCAAAGTTTATACCGGTTGCAATATTGAAAATTCGACCTATGGGCTGACAACCTGCGCCGAGCGCGTGGCGATTTTCAAAGCCGTCAGTGAAGGTTCAAAAGAGATTGCCCGGATAGCCGTGGTTGCCGATACCGCAAACCTTACGCCGCCGTGCGGCGCGTGCCGGCAAATCATCTGGGAATTTGCAGCTGATGAAACCATCGTCATCCTGGCGAATTTAGAAGGCGACGCCGAGAAAGTAGAGATCAAAGAACTCTTACCGAAAGCCTTTGACGCCAGCTTTCTTGAAGGCGTCGGTTGAATTTAAGGTCTTTCAATAAACCTTCCAAACTCGGAGATAAAGTTGAAGAAGAAAAGCGTTATTCTATGTTTACTGCAGGTTCTGATTTTTTCCTTCCTTCCCCACCCCACAAAAGCCGCCGAACGGGTTGATGTCATCATTCGCGGCGGCACGGTCGTCACCATGGACGCAACGGCGCGGGTGATTGAAAATGGCGCCATCGCGGTGCGCGGTGAACGCATCGTTGCCCTCGGCGCGGCAAATGAAATCGCTCGAAAATACACGGCGGCGCGGGTTATCAACGCGACCGGTAAAGTCGTCATGCCGGGATTGATTAATACTCATACGCATGTGCCGATGTCACTCTTTCGCGGTATTGCCGATGATTTGATACTTTCGGAATGGCTCACCAAATATATCTTTCCCGCCGAAGCTAAAAATGTTGATGAAGAGTTCGTGCGTTGGGGAACGCGGCTCGGTTGCCTGGAGATGATTCGCGGCGGCACGACGACCTATGTTGATATGTATTATTTCGAAGACGCCATAGCCGAAGAGACGGTAAAAGCCGGAATGCGCGGCGTGCTTGGCGAAACGGTGATTGATTTTCCTGTGCCCGACAATAAAACCTGGGATGCGGCCATCAGTTATACGGAAAAATTCATTAAGAAATGGAAAGGACACGCGCTCATTATTCCAGCAATTGCTCCGCATGCGCCCTACACGGTTTCCACTGAACATCTCAAACAGACCAATCAGCTTTCGGAAAAACATGGCGTCCCGCTGGTCATTCACGTCGCCGAAGCGCCTACGGAAACCGAAGATATTAAGAAACGATTCAATGCGACGCCTGCCGGGTATCTCGAAAGTATCGGCTTGCTTTCCAATCGCGTTATTGCGGCGCATGCGGTTTGGCTAAACGACGAAGACCTTAAGACCTTTGCCGCGCGTGAAGTCGGCGTCGGGCATTGCCCACAATCGAATACCAAGCTGGCATCCGGGGTGGCGCGGGTGCCAGACATGCTGAAAGCCGGTGTCAATGTCGGACTGGGCACGGATGGCGCAGCCTCGAATAACGATGTCAGTATGTGGGAAGAGATTGACATGGCTGCCAAGCTCCACAAACTCTATGCCAACAATCCGACAGTGGTGAATGCCAAAGAGGCTTTGGAAATGGCAACCATTCGCGGCGCGCGGGCGATTCACCTTGAGAAAGAGATTGGCTCGCTTGAACCCGGAAAGCGGGCTGACCTGATTGTGGTTGATATCAATAGTGTGCATCAAACGCCGGTCTATAACATTTATTCGCAATTGGTCTATGCGACGAAAGCGAGCGACGTTGAAAGCGTGATGATTAACGGCAAAATGGTGATGACAGGCCGGCGTGTGCTGACGATTGATGAACCAAGTGTGAAAAGCAAAGCCAATTGGTATCGCGACCGCATTCGTAAAAGTATTGCGCAATAACAAACCGCATTTTATTAGCGGCTTTAATCCATAACTCTCCTGCCCGCTGCGAACAGCGGATGTCAACATCTCCCCATTACAGGTAATGGGTCAGATTGAAATTAGGGGCATGAAAATATTTATCGTTAATAGAACGGCAACCAGTCGTCAGCGACAAGGTCATCTTCTGATAGGGCGGAAAAGACGGAATGCGATTTATCCGCCCCAGCCGATGGCGCTTTATCCGCCTGTTCCGTCTAATCCGAAGATAACTTTTTACTTGTCCGGAGATCACTGTTTACTGGTCGTTGGGCAGGACTTTACTTTTTTAGCGCCAACCGCCTGCTAACCTATTTCTTCCTGACCCACGACTCCATTACAGCGCATCTTCGCGGCTCAGCCATGAGGTTGACTACCGCATTGTGATTTCAGTTTTTTAATGGATTAGACCACCATATTGATGGTTCCGATTCATTCAAATTGAACGAACCCGTCGCCTGACCCCTCTATTTCTTCCCTATTTGAGTAACCGTTTTCCGCACTAAGTTTAATTTATCCAATGGCACGAGGTTTGACGGTATTGGACGGCTTCCCGTGTGAAAGGTGCTGGAATCCGTCAGCCAACAGTGAATGACTATAGAGGATTATTATGAGAAACATGCTCTCAAGAAGGACAAACCGATTAGGAGTTGAAATCGCTATTTTATTGTTAATGATTTCGCTCTTTTTGCCCTCCCTCGCTCTTCCGGGGCAAACCACGCAGGCTTACCAGTTGTCATTGCAAAAGCAGAATGCCAAAAACGGCGCCTCGGAAAATGGCATTGACCATAAAATTGCTGCCGATTTCAAGGAGAAAATCTCCAGCAGCAACCAAAGTGAAGGTACACAAGAAACCGTCAAGGCGATTGTCAAACTGCGTAACCTGCGCCCTGACCTGTTAAAAAG
>JBIOWC010000189.1:0-16122 GCA_044868105.1 Blastocatellia bacterium | reverse complement strand
GGTCGGTAAGATTCGCGAGATTACCGAATGATTCAGGAAGCCGGCCCAAGCAGTTACTTTCCAAGTCTAATTTCTTCAAACCGGTTAACCCGCCGATTGAGGCCGGTAGCGCAGTGAAATGGTTATTCATCAAATGCAGTTCTTTAAGTTGAGTCAACTGGGTGAGCGATTCGGGCAAGGACGAAAAGCGATTATTATAGAGCCGCAGTTCGATAAGACTGGCGAGCTTGCCAAGCCCTGCGGGAAGCGCCGTCAATTGATTGTCGGTGAGGTTCAGGTAAAGCAAACCACGAAGATTTTCTAAGGCTTCGGGAAGCGTTGTCAGTTGATTGTTGCTTACATAGAGAAACCGGAGATGTCGCAGGTTGCCTAGCGATTCAGGCAAGGCGGTCAATTGATTGTGCCCCAAATCCAACATCTGAAGTTGAGTCAAATTTCCGACCTGCTCGGAGAGCGCCGAAAAGTGATTCGCCGATAAATTCAAAACCCGCAGGTTGGTCAATTGCCAGAGCGATTCAGGGAGAGCGGCGAGCCGATTTTTATACAGACTCAAGGTATGAATATGTCTTAACCGACCCAGGCCCTCAGGAATCGCGGTCAACAGATTGTCATCCAAAATAATTGCTTCGAGGGCGTCTTGCTGAAGGAGGGATTCGGGAAGCGCAGCTAATTGTGTGCCCGATAAATTCAAAATCGAGGGTGCCCCATCTTCATCTGGCAACGGCTTGTGGTTATGCAGCATCTTCTCTCTGGCTTCTTGCGCGGCGATTTTTCACAGCTTTTTTAACTGAATTTAAGCTTTGCTTACTTCGATTAGCGAAAGCTTAAATTTGACTATGGCACAAGGCGTCGTAAAAAAGAAAATTATTGTAGTAGATGAGTAAACAAGCATATAGTTAAATTATGGTAGCCGCATTTTATGTTCTCTTAGCCCTAATCCACCTAGGTGTGTTCGATGTCCTCTACTTCCACATATACCATTGCCGATTAGACAACCGCCTGGAATGTCATCGCGAGGTGTTATGGCATACGATCCGTTATGGACTCTACGGATTTCAGACCCTCTTCATTGCCAATTTTCGCTTTTATGGCGCCGCCTTATTAATTTTGGCGGCGCTGTACGGCGGCGACCTGTTCATCGCTTTAATTGATATCTGGCAGGAACCGGCAAGTCGCGAAACCCAAGGCGGCATCCCGCGCGGCGAATATTTTATGCACATTGTGATGAGCCTGATTATCGGGTGCTATCTCACGCTGGTCTGCCAGGCGGTGTGGCGCGATTATTCTTTGCCGACACGGATTGCCATTGTGCCGCCGGCGGTTCCGGCGCTGCTAAGAACTTATATGAACGCCTTGAGCGCCGGCGCGTTTGGCGCCTTCTTTGTTGATTTGTATCGCTGGTTGACGTTCAATCGTCGTATGGCCGGCCAGGGCGCCTCGCAAACCGGTTTGTTCTCCTCCTAAACTATTAAAAAGCCGTCCATCGGAGGCCACCGTTGAGCGCTTAACGGGCGGCTGGTTAGCTGCGGGCATCGCAAACGGAAGAACTGTTGCAGCGCCTGTTGAACAGGGTTATATTCAGCCCATGACGGCAGCGTTTTATTTGCTTTTAATGGTCGGGCATCTCGGGGTGTTTGACGTGCTCTATTTTCACATCTATCGCTGCAACCTTGACCGGCGCCCGGAATGTCACCGCGAAGTCTTCTGGCATACGATGCGTCATTTTATTTACGCTTCGCAATTTATCATCATCGCCAATCTGCGATTTCACGGAGCGGCGCTCATTGGATTGGCCTTGCTTTACCTGGCGGATGTGTTCATCGCCTGGGCTGACGTGTGGGAAGAGACCCGCAGCCGTCGCCCGCAAGGCGGGCTGCCGAGCGGCGAATATTTTATGCATATCGTTTTGAGCCTGTTGGTCGGTTGTTATTTGATGGTGGTCTGGCAAACCATCTGGGCGGATTGGTCATTGCCGACGGCTGTGGTGATTGACCCGCCACCGGTGCCGGTGATGCTGCGAGCCTATATGACGGTGATGGGCGTATGTGCCTATGGCGCGTTCTTTTTTGATCTCTATCGCTGGCTGACCTTTAATCGCCGCGTTGAAATGCAAGCCATAAAAGCGGAGTGAGCGCAAATAACTTGAACTTTCATTAAGCGCCTTTTCGAGAGGCGAGGGAAGTTTGCTATGAAAAAGCCTCGTAAAATTGTTGTCGAAGCCATTATTCCTGCGCCCGTCGAAACCGTTTGGGAGCGCACCCAGGAGCCCGATCTACACACCGCCTGGGACATTCGCTTTACGCATATTGCTTACCTCGATGAAAAAGACGAACGCGGCTTTAACCTGATGGACTATCGCACGGACGTGGTGTTTGGTATCGAAGTGCAGGGTATCGGGCGTTATTTGCAAAGCCGGCCGCCGCATCATTCGACCTTTGAATTTGAATCCGCAGATTGGAAATCCATCATCACCCTGGGGCGCGGCATCTGGCAGTACGAACCCTGCATCGAAGGGACGTACTTCAAGACGGTCTATGATTACGGCGTGCGTTATGGGTTTTTAGGACGAGCGATAGACCGGCTTTTGTTTCGCCATCTCTTGCGCCTGTCAACCGAATGGGGCTTTGAGACGCTGCGACAGTGGTGCGCGGGTGAGGCAAGCGCCTTAGCGAAACGCCGCAACCGTTTGCGCTTCATTAAATTTTTCATCCCACGTTTATTGGGTCGGAGGCCCGCCGCGGGGGCTGCGCGCAGCTGGCTTGGCAGCGGACAAGAATCGGAGTTGAAGATGCCCGCGGTATCTTAGATTAAGATGACCATAAAACGACGATGTGCGATGTTAACGTTTGGGTTACTGTTTTCAGCAAGGCAAACCCTTTTGCACAAAGCCCACCGTATCTGCAGGCTTTGGAGTTGGTTCAGCACCATCAGGCACAGTCCATAAAGGCAAGAAAATTTAAGAGGCCGGCGAGAAAAACTGATGGCTTAATGGTTTTTTATTGGCGTTACTGTGTAATGAATGCAGGCGAGTTGTTCAGGGCGGCGCAGGATTTTATAAGCGAAGAATTTTCCCAAAGCCGTCCGGGGTTGCATCAGTAAGTGCCCATCAATCTTCAAGGTCTCTTGGTCTTCAATCATCATCACCTGGCTTTGAAATTCGACTTGCAGTCCGGTCATCGGTAAACGCGCGCCGCGAAAATAGATGTTCTTGCCGCGAATCGAAAGCCCGCCTTCAGGCCGGGGATTGACCTCCATTTCCACATCAACTTGCAAATCAACAAAGACTTCAAAGAGCGCCGGCTTACCCTCTATCTCACGCACAATAAAATCGGAATCGAAGACGCGCATCTTATCGCCGCAATACAGCTCGCGGATAAAATGCATCGAACCGTCGCGCCGACGAAAGATGCGAAAACGCGCGTCAATCGCCTCGCCGTCCGCTTCATAAAGCCCTTGCCCGACCAGCAGCGTGGCCATCCATGACCAGAATTTTGCTGGAATGGTTTTGAGTTCAAGCTGAGCCTTCACCGCGTAACGCGACGGGTTGGTATAAAAATCCACAATCATCGGATGCACCTGGCTGACGCGCTCGCCCAAAACTTCTTCGAGCAGATTCCAGCCTTCCACGTTGGCCAGCGAGCCGCGTTCTTTAGCGCGAATGCCACGCCTGAAAACTTTTGATGCCGACCACACAGTTAGTGAGTAGCGCACCAGTTCAAGCGCCGCGCGCCGGTAGCCGATTAAATTTCTCTGCGGCTCATTGTGCACAGCGAGTAAAGCGCGGCTGGTCTCCCAGGCATAACGACCGAGCAAGGTCCATCCGGCGGTAAATAATCTATTGACGGTGACGACGAGGCTACTGCCGAAAGCTGTCTCGTAAGCGATGGCGCCGCTCAGCGCCGCGCTATCCAGGAGGCGCGCGCCGACCGTCACCTCCATATGTTGTTTCAGCAGTTGCCAGGTCGGGTCTTGCTGGCGCGCGCCTAACTCCTGGTAAAACGCTTCGTCGAGGTGCGCGGCTTTGACGGTGTCCAAATCTTTCATATGAGCGGCGAGCCACAATTCGTCGCGCACTTCCATTGGCCGGTGTGCCGCACAGGCTTTGGCAAAATCCTGCCACGCCGCGGTTCGCGGGTTTCCTTCCCCGTCAACCGGCATAAAGGCTTCGCCCAGTTCGTCGTAACTTTTGGAAAAACCCGCGAACCGGCCAAGCATAATGGCGCATCCGGCAAGCAGATGAAGTCGCGCCAGACGACAAGGATGGCGGCGGTAAAACCCCAACATGAAGGTGAGTCTTCGCCGGGCGCGAAGTTGCCGGAAAGCGAAGGCCTGCAACTCGCTTTCACTGCCTTGCGGCACGTAGCGTCGGGCATCTTGAATATCACAAGCCAGCGGTTCACTTTCATCTTCCGACGCCGAACTGGCGCGCCTGACTGATTTCGACGAAGACATTTTTCTTACCCCGTTAAAACGAAAAAAACCAAGAAAAACGGGCTTTTTTCGCCTGTTGTATGCCGTGCAGACAAGATAGTACAGGCGGCTAGAGAAGGCTAGAGAATTTGTCTAAAAGCTTTCGCAAATTCATGACGATGATTTCGCACACATTGCTTGACAAGGCCGTTACTCAAGTGAATAATGCGGTCTGCTTATGGAGCGGTTGTTGAGAGCCACTCGCCCAAATTCCCTACAATTTGGCAGTTCAGAACGAAAAGAGGAAGCAAAGATTAAAACGATATCGCAGACGGATATTTCGGGGGTAAGGCTTTTCAGACGTGGCAAAGTGCGCGACGTTTATGCCGTCGAAGATCAGTTGCTCATTGTTGCGACCGACCGCCTGTCAGCCTTCGATGTGGTTTTACCCAATGCCATTCCCTACAAAGGCGCTGTGCTTACGGCGCTCTCGCTTTTCTGGTTTGATTATCTGAAAGACTGTGTGGCGAATCATTTGATAACCACGGATGTGGAAGCGTACCCGGCGCCGCTGCCGGCCTTCAGGGACCAACTTGCGGGGCGTTCGATGCTCGTCTCGCGCGCCGAGGTTTTTCCGATTGAGTGCGTGGCGCGCGGTTATCTTTCGGGGTCAGGCTGGAAAGAATACCAGGCGTCTGGTGAAGTCTGCGGCATCAAATTGCCGGGCGGACTGAAAGAGTCCGACCAATTGCCGGAGGTCATTTTCACGCCGGCGACGAAAGCCGAATCGGGGCACGATATCAATATCAGCGCAGGCGAGATGGCCACTATCGTCGGTGAAGCGACGACACAAAAATTAAAAGAATTGACGCTCAATCTGTATTCGAAGGCGGCGGCTTTCGCAGACACTCGTGGCCTGATCATTGCGGATACAAAATTTGAATTCGGCGTAAACGACGGCGAGGTGATTTTAGTTGATGAAGCGCTCACCCCTGATTCGTCTCGCTTCTGGGCAAAAGATTTATATGAACCCGGTCATGCGCAACCCTCATTTGATAAACAATTCGTGCGCGATTATCTGGAAACGCTTGACTGGAATAAACAACCGCCGGGTCCTGTCTTGCCCGAAGAGGTCGTCAGACGGACAAGCGAAAAGTACCTCGAAGCTTACAAACTGTTAACCGGACATTCGATTTTGGATTTTGGATTTTAGATTTTGGATGGTTGCTGCATCACGGATGGCAAACGAGTCAGTCGTTGATTGATGTCCGGGCCATAAGAAAATTGAGCGATTTATTCTGGCAATCTAAAATCCAAAATCTAAAATCCAAAATTGCATGAATTTTTTAGATTATTTTGTCCTCATCATCCTTATCGCCTCAACGGCGTTTGGAGCGATGAAGGGTATACTCAAAGGTTTACTGTCGCTGGCTTCAACGATTTTAGGATTATTTGCGGCGGTCTATTTTTACGCTTATGCGGCCTGGCTGTTCAAACCTTTTGTAGAGACCGAGCGGGCAGCGAATCTGCTTGGGTTTATTACAACCTTTTTACTCTTCGTTATTGGCGGCAGTTTTTTATCTTACAGACTGCGCCGCGCCATTCAGCGCGCCCGACTCGATTGGATGGACACGGCGCTTGGCGCGACCTTCGGGTTTTTGCGCGGCTGGTTATTTTGTTCGGTCTTATATCTGGCGCTCACGGCTTTCCCGATAAAGCTTGAAACGGTACATAAAGCCGCCTTTGCGCCGCTGCTACTGGAAGGCACCCGCGTGCTGGCTTATGTCACTTCGGGGGAGTTTAGAGAACGATTTTCAGAAGGCTACAAAATCGTTACCGGCATATGGGAAGAGAGAAGTAAGAAATCATAGAAGCATCTGAGCAGAGGAATTTAAGGGCTAGGTAATTATGGCAACATTGAAAAGTAAATTAGAAGACCTCATTAAAGAGATGGTTGAAGGTGGGATTTCTTACAAAGATGCAGTCGAGGAATTTCAAAAGCATTTCATCTTAGCGGTGTTAAAAAAAACCGGAGGCAACCTGTCAAAAGCTGCCGAAGCCTTAGGCGTACATCGCAACACGCTTTCCAAACAGGTGGGTGACTATTTCCAAAACGGTCATATGGCCGGAGCCAAATTACGCAATCAACGCAAGGGAAAAGCCGAAATTAAAAAACGGGCGGCGGCCAGTAAAATTTAATCCCCCGGCGGGCGCGCCCGTCTCCTGCAAATCCAGATGGGTTTATTCCGCTTTGCTGCTTAGCAAACTTTGAATATCGGCTTCAAGGGCCGCCGCTTTCTTGGCAAAGACCCCGTTATAACGCTTGTAAACCTTCCAGTCTTTGGTCACCACAAAAGTCGTCGGGAACCCCATAATGTTCAGGTCACGGGCGGCCGCGCTGTTCTCTTCATCCTGAATCATCAGGACGGAATATTTCATCTTGTAGCGCGTGACATAAGATTTGATCTCTTTGCCATCACCGGAAGCCATGGTCACAGCCAAGACCTGCAACCCCTTATCGCCATACTTCGCTTGCAAGGCATTAAAATTCGGCACCTCGACAATACAAGGTCCACACCAGGTCGCCCAAAAATCAACAATGTAGACTTCGCCTTTGAGTTGCTTTTGCTTGACCGGGTCGCCATCCAAGGTCTGCAGATTGATTTCCGGAAATATTTTTGCTTCTTCGGCAGACGCCTTGCCGGCGCCACCCCGATGAGAAAAAGCCGGAACGGCTAAGAGCACGGCCAGCATAGCCATCAACAAAATTTTCATTCAACCCTCCAAAACGGTCCTGAATCGGGATTGCGCTTGCCAAGGTCGGCTCCTCGGACTGCATAAGCGTCAACCGGATTCTACCGTAGAAATTTTTATCCGGGCAATTTTATTCCGCCAAACTCCAACTTTAATTTCCGCGAGCTTGAGTTCAACTTGAGAATCCCCAGTGGGTATAGTAGACTTCGCGTGAAAAAAATGGAGGATGCCTGTGAGCCGAGAATTGAGTCAGCTCATTGAGCTCCAGGAACTCGACCTAGAAATCATCAGAATTACCGACAGGTTGTCCAGAATACCTGTTGAGCGTGAAAACGTAGAGAATGAATTCAAAGTACAAGCGGCTGAGTTCCTGGCACTGAAAAATAGACACGAGCAAAAAATAGCAAACCGCAAGCAATTAGAATTAGACCTCGCTTCTGCGCAACAACATCACGAAAAATTCAAACAAGATTTGATGCGCGTGACCAACGAGAAAGAGTATGCCACTGCGCTACGGGAAATTGATGTCACCAAAAAACAGATAAACAGTTATGAAACCGACATTCTGAAATCCATGGAGGAGATGGAAAAGTTTGACGAAGAGATTAATCGTCTGGCTCCCGATGTGGAAAAGAAACGCCGTGAGGTTGACCAACTTCTCGCCCTGCTGGACCAGGAAGTCGAACAGTCGCAAGACGCTTTGACAACCTTGAGAGCGAAACGCAGTGAAGTGGTAGCCCATTTTCCCAAATCACAGCTTGCCACTTACGAGCGCATGTCGAGGGCAAAACGCGGACAGGCGCTTTCGGAAGTGCGGGATGGCGTTTGCACGGCTTGCCGGGTTAAAGTCCGTCCCAAAGTTTTCAGTGATGTGCGCAAAGGCGACCAGATGATTGTCTGCGAAAACTGTGGTCGCATTCTCTATTATCGCCCGGATACTAATCCATCCGCAGAATCGAATACCGATTAGTTTTTAGTTTTCAGTTTTCGGTCATCCGCGTTTCTGCTGCTCGGAACAACCCTCGCCCTGCAACCACAAAAAACTGAAAACTGAAATTTAAGACGAAAGCTGTAGGATGCGTATGCAAGCCGCTAAACCGCTCACCTTCAAAGAAGCGCCAGAATACTGGCTTCAACTGCCGGACAGTGAAACGCCTGCGGGCCCATTTCTTTATCAACCGGCAATATTAATTGAATGCCGGGTGAATTTCCGCAGCCTGAGAGCCGGGTTAAATCATTCCGAAGAGCGCAGCTATACCACCTGGATACCGGAAGCCGATTTGGCGATGGATTGGGATACGCCCGCCGTTTCACCTGAGCGGGAATTGAAGTTCCAGGCAACGCCCGATTTGACTATTGGTTATGTAGCGAAAACTTACGAGGTAACGGATAAAGAGTTGGCGCAATACGAAGCCGAACTCATAGACAAGCTGGCGCGCACGGAAAAATTGCGCCTCTATTTCAATCCGGTCTTTGGGCTCTTTTCAGCTCCCGAAGATGAGTTGGAGGAATTTCTTTCCCGCCTTGCCGAAGCGGCGCTCCGGCGCGTTGAACCGGAATTGAAGCGCTTGCGCAATAAATTTGAGTTGCAGGTCGAGCAGATACGCGAACGCCATTCGGCGATTGAAGTCAGCGCCGAAGAGATCAGTGATACCTTGATTACCCGGCACCGTTGGTTTTTTGAAAGCGAGAACCGTTTGGCACAACTCTTTTCGACGCTGGCGGGCGCGGTCTTCAGCGCGGCAAAGCCGAAACCGGTTACCGGGCCCTTGACCTTGGTGGATACGGAATTGCGCGAGGACCTGGTGCGTATCGAAGAAGAGGCCGGCGAAGCGTTGAAAAAACTCTATGAAGAGTATGTCGCGCTGGCCAGCGAATATGATGCTTTTGAAATCGGTCTGCAACCGGACAATATTAAAATTATTCGGCAGACAATTTTCTGGGTTCCGGTTGCCGCAGGCCAACAAGCCGCCGCTAATGAGTAAGCCCTGGCGTGAGGCCGTGTCTAAACACCCGCAACCCGCTTGCCACAAGATAAAAGGTTATCTTTCTCCGAAGACCGACTTGAGGTTTAGGCTTATCAGTTAGGCTGCTTTTAGTACCGGAATTGAAGAGCCGACAGATAAAACCATTTTGTTTTTCTTAAAGCGCGTTGCTACATTATCAACTGACTTTAAATTCTCAGAGCCCGGCGGGTGTTGATGATGAAAATAGGTGTTTTTATAAAACCCGATGAACCTCGCGCCGTAGCGGTGGCTAATGAAATTGCCCAATGGGCGACTGACAAAAATATTGAACTCCTGATAGATGACCGCGCCAAAGAGATACCGGAAAGCGCCAAGCGAGTCTCAGAAATCGAAATTGCCTGTGATTGCGGGTTGATAGTGGCGCTCGGCGGCGATGGCACCATGCTGGGGGTTGCCCGCGCCATCGGCGGTTGCGGCACGCCCGTGCTGGGGGTCAATCTCGGCACCCTGGGTTACCTGACCGAATTCAGCGTCGAAGCGGCGATTCCGGCGCTGGAAAATTTTCTCAAAGGCGAATACGAAGTTACGCATCGAATGATGATTGATTGGCGGGTGGTGCGCCAGGAAGAGACCATTGGTTCAGGGTCTGCGCTCAATGATGTCGTGGTCAACAAAGCGGCGCTGGCGCGCATGATTGAGATTGATTTTTCAGCCTCGAACGCGCCGGTCACCACTTATCGCGCCGATGGGTTGATTGTCGCCACTCCGACCGGCTCGACGGCCTATAACCTATCGGCCGGCGGGCCGATTATTTATCCCAATGTTGGCGCGATAGCCATCGCACCGATTTGTCCGCACACCTTAACCAACCGCCCGCTGATTCTGCCCGACAGCGCAGATATTAAACTTGAACTCAAGACCCACGGACAGGAAGTCATGGTTGCTTCTGATGGACAAATCAGCGTTCAATTGCAGGTCGGTGACATCATTGAAATCAAAAAGAGCGAAAAAACTTTCAACACCATTTTGGAAGGTCACAACTACTTTGAAATCCTGCGCAGCAAACTCCGTTGGAGCGGAAGATAGTTCTTTAACTAAGGCGTGCACATCTCGGCCTCCGGGTGGCCAAGGCAAATCAATCTCTTTAAGGCGTTAATCTCCTTCTGCTGCGCATCAATTTGCGCTTGCTGTTCTTTGACGGCATTGACCAGCACGGTGGTCAGTTGGGCATACTTCACCCCCTCAATCTCACCTTTCTTGTTGCGAATAGTAAGGCGCGGTTCAACCCGCTCAACCTCTTCGGCGCCGAAACCGATGCCCGCAGTTCTGCCGACGAAGGTATTGGAAGTGCCTGTCGTATTGCTGGAGCCTGCGCCTTTGCCAACGAAGGTATTGCCGCCGCCGCCGTGATATTGCCGCCGCGCAATTCCGTATCAAAAAGCTTACGGCCCGCGGCGTTATGGACTTCAAGGCGCATCTGCAAAACTGCCGGCGCCGTAAAGCGCACCTGTTGGTTTGCTACGGATGCGGTAACCGTCAAAGAATCGCCGGAGACGTTTAGGGTAATCGGGTTCTGTGCCGCGGCAGTGCCGGATAAGTAGAGCCGGGTGAGCAGTGCCAGGGCATAGAATAGCGGTCGTCGGTTCATAACGGTTGAGTTCTTTTCGCCAGGAAAATATGGGTGAAATAAAGGGTGCTAAGAAAAGCCGAACCCTACGCCTTATTGGTTCGTCGCTGTTTATGCTTCTCTCCCCTCTCCTTTACATAAAATGACGATGCTGAAAAAATCGGCGTATTTCAGAGAGGTGAAGTTTTTTGAGCTTCCTTAGAAAGAGGAAGCCTTCACGCTCGGCTGAAAGATCGGCATGAAGGCTGACAAAGGTTGTTGATTGAATGGATTTCTCCTAAGGAAGATATTTGGCGAGGGCGATTTCATACCCTCCTCCCGCGGCGATGATTCCGCCCTGTGAGGTCAGGGCAAGCCCATTAATACGATGGCCAAAAATTGTGACAACTTTGCCGCCCTGTCCAAAGCTGGTATCAAGGGTTCCGTTGCTGTTGTAACGCGCCAGCTCAAAATTACCCAACCCGGACCCCGCAACGATGATCTTTCCGTCGGGTTGCTGCACCGCACAGGAGGCCTCATCCCAATCTCCTGATAAGTCTGTAATCACAAACCCGGCAAAGCCGAATGATGCATTCAACGAACCATCGGACAGGTAACACGCCATAGCAAAATCAGAATAATTTGAATGGTCTTCTGCCCTGGTGCCGACGGCAATGAGTTGCTCACCACCAAAAGGCGTTGAACGAATGAGTAAATCAAAAACAGTATCGCTGTCACTAGAAATACGGGTTGTAACCCTACCGTGCCCGCCAAAGGTAGCATCCAGAGTGCCGTTGGTGTTATACCGAGCCAGGGCAAAGTCACCTTGATCGTTATTCCCAGTGGCTCTCCCGCCGACAACAATTCGCCCATCCGACTGCAGAACGGCAGCAATCCCAAGGTCAAAACCATCGTAGAAATCGGTTAAAACCACATTCCCGTCGGCGAAAGTCAGATCCTGAAAGCCGTTTGCGGTTAACCGAAAAACTGCAAAATCTAATCTATGCTGTGTCGTGGAAGACGAGCCTGCGGCAACAATCTTGCCATCCTTCTGGATGACAATCTCTCTTAACCAGTCGTCATGACTATTGTCTCGTATGACTTTTCCCTGAAGGCCGAATGAGGTATCGAGAGCGCCGCTTGCGGTGTAACGCGCCAGGGCGAAATCGGAAGGTGGGTTCGCTTGTGGGGACGTTAAGATGTGTCCTGCGGCAACGATTCGGCCGCGCGAATCAATCTTCACGGAACTCACCACTCCGCCGTAGCCCAGGAAATAGGTCTGCACAACCCCGCCAATGCCGAAAGAGCTATCCAAGGTTCCATCAGCGTTATAGCGCACGAGAATAAAGTCGGGACCTGTGGGGTACCAGCTATTGAGGCCAATGACGATGCGCCCATCCGGTTGAATGGCAACACATTGAGCAAATTCATTATTGCCAAGACGAGTGGTCACCATACCGCCGTGGCCGAAAGTGGTATCAAGGTCGCCGCTCGCCGCTTCGACGCGATTGACTGTAGTCGTCACGACCAACAGGGCCGCCAGCACACAAGCGCGCCCGCGGGTTATTCGAGATTGAGCAAATATCTTTGGTTGTTTATTCATCCTTCACCTCTCCTTTCCACAGGCAGACGATGGTGAATTCAGCGGCATATTCCAATGGCTTGAAAATTATTCCGTGGCGTAGTTTGAAGGCTCCGCTTCACGCCTGAGATTCGGCAGAGCAGGAAGGCTGACTGGAGCGAGTTGGTCGAAAACAGTCAGCTTAAAATTCACGGTCAATGCGCCATGCGTGAAGTGACTTCGCCGCGGTATGTGCGCAGGGCATACCACGCATAAGCCGAGTTGTTGTAGTAAAGAAAGCCAGCACCGCCGGCCATCGTTGATCTGATGACATCACCGCGCACGGGAGGTAGGGGCGGGTTTTTGAGGGCGGCGAGTGCGACGGAGCGCGGCTGCCTAACCAAGGTGCCGCCGACAGCGTTCTTGAGCAAATAGCTCTGCTGCGCTTCAGTATCGCGCCAGCCCTGCGCGCCATAGCCGTGAATGATAGCCAGCAGCGCCGTATCCCCTTCGCTGATAACGGGTCGCGTTCTGGGTTCATTGCCCTTTACGGTCATGACCGGCGGCGGCAAGGTCGCCGATAAGGGATCGCCGATCAACCACGCCGTGACGTCGCTGTTCAAATCGTCGAGCTTCTCTTTGACCGGTTCGACGATCACGGCAAGGTCCTGGGATCGGTCGCCGTTGAAGTCGCCGACGACGAAGCCGGACGTGGCGCTTGCGCTCACCCGCACCACACCTTTGTAGATGCGCGCGATGGCGGACTGAACCTCTGTTGGGGTTGGTGCGAGTAGGATTGCGGGTGATGGCGGTGGCGGCGGCGCCGGTGGCAGCGGCACTGCCAGCTGGATTTCGCTGGCCGGCGGCAATGATTCCGGCGGTGGCGATGCACAAGCCGATAGCATCATTGCGAGTGCGGTGCCCAGACACAGATAGACGTAAAGCGCTTTGCTCGCGGATTGCCTTTTCATTGCTTTTCTATCCTTTCTCATTGATAACCGGGGCGCTGCGATTTTTGTTTGCCACCAATCAAAGCGCTCATCATCAGCCCATCGTCCATTCGGTAACGAGCCGCCGATGAAGCGTGGCGATGGTCCAGGCGCCGCGCCGATCACAGCGCCCATCGGTCAGGGTCACAACGACAGAATGAAGGCGATTAATAGCTGCTTATTCGACGTTGACAGACTGTTATAGGTGTTGCGCGCCGCCGTCGCCTGGCCGGCGTGGCGCAGAATCGCATCATTGACGGTCAGGCTTGCGCCATCATGCATGAGGCGTATGCGGGTGCGGATACCCCACAAAGCCGCCGTGCGCACTCTGTTTGCGGTTTCCTGATCCAGCGTATTGCTTCCCTCAAGGGTCGTCTGAACAATACCATCGCCCGTGCCGATATCGTGGAGTGCGAAGTCGCTGAACGGGTGAATGATTTTGTTGCCCAACGCCGCCGGGACGGTGAAGGCGCCGCCATTGATGAGGGTGCCGGGGGCTGCGGTCGTAAACGAGCGGGTGTGGCAGATGGCACAACCGACCGCCGTGAAAAACACGTCACCCTGATTGACCTGGGTCGTGATGGCGCCGCGCCCAGGTGCCCGCGTCGCCCGCATGAAGTCTCTAAAGGCTTCGAGGTGGCCGTCAGTATCCTCGGGATCGGCTGCATCATCAAAGGCGGCAACTGAGTTACCGTTCGAGGTATTCTCGGTCGGTTGCAACCGGCTGGTAATGCCCATCTCGTTCAAGTAGTGGTCGGCAGCGAACGATTCGAGGCTGGCATGCTGGTCCTTCCAGCCGAAACGCCCGGTACGCAGAGCGTTGCCGGCTTCGAGCACCGGCACACGGATGAGCAGGCCGCGCTGTGCCGCTGGCTGCGCGTTGACATTGGCGATCAGCGTGTTGTTGTCGATACATTCGACGAAGCCGTCGCCGAGGGTGCTGAGCGACAGGCGCAAGGTGCGTATCGGGTCAGCATTCGACACCCGTTCCTGTATGTCTGAGTCGATGGCGCGATCATGAATCAGTGAGCCGCCCGGCGCATCAATAAAGTTGCCGTTTCCATCGACATGGCCGGCGCGGAATTCGCTGATCTGGCTGGCCGCCCCAGTATCGGGACTCTGATGGCATTCGACGCAAGCCTGCGCGTTGTAGAGCGGCCCAAGCCCGTCGGCAATGACCTTAGGCTCTTCGAAAACGGCTTGGTTGTTGACAAAGTCGAGTCCGGCGGTGGGCGGCTCGGTCGGCGTCCTGCCACGCGGTCCGAAGCCGTTATGCAAATCGTCGGTTCTCGCATCCAAGTCAGTGGTCGGTGCTTCTGTTGGCCCCTGACCTTCAACTGAACGGGTGAACATCAACGGCGAAAACACAACCGCAACAAACAGCGACAGTACGACTATCTTCAGATGGTTCATCTACAAATCCTCCTTTAGGGACTCGAAGATACGACTCCGAGCCAATCTATGGGTAGACCTCTCATTACAGGGCGCGTCAGCACCCTTTGAAAACCGCAGACCAGATGGTTCGCTCTCTGCAGCCTACTTAGTGGGGAAGAGCTGGCAAGAGATGCGAGGAATGCTGCCTCCACGCGATTGACGAGAATAGTCGCCACCCGCATCGCCGCCACCACACAGGCGAGAACCGAGATTATGCGAAAATGAGAGATTGTCTATTGTGCTTAATTCGCCCTTCATTTCTCATTTTCACAGACAGACGATGCTGAATCTGCCGGCATATTCCAGGGGCGTGAATATTTTTTAAACGGGTGAAGAGATTAATTTTTGACTACCTCTACGCGACTTCACTACAATCGCTCGCGCACCCCTGATGAATTCAGCAAAGGGAGTTTAATATGCCTCACGCTCGCGTCTGTCGCTCGCTGGTTCTCATCCTCACCTTGCTTGCGCCGTCTTTCGGCTTCATTAATACAAATACCGTCGCTGCGCAACAATCATCACAACCCATTGATGAACTGGTCGCCAAACTGAGTGAGGCCAAAACCGACGCGGAACGCGCAGCCTTACTTGATGCAAGCCGTGAACTCGTCACCACTGAACTGACCGCGAAACTGCGCACCCAGGGCAATCTCTTTATCGGCCAGCGCCAATGGCCACAGGCTACGAACGTCTTTTGGGCAATGAAGGAAGTGGCAACGCGCCTCGGTGACAAAGCGGGTATGGGCGGAAGCTTACGCGGCATTGGCGCGATTTATTACAGCCAAAACAAGGTCGGGCAGGCTCTAGAGTTTAACAGGCAAAGCCTGGATCTATGTCCTGAAAGTTGCAGCAAAGACAATGCGGTCGCCGCAATCGTAAACCTCGCGCAGGCCCATGCCCGTGTCGGGGATTACAACGAAGCGCTCGCCTATGTCAAACGTGCCGAGCCCTTGCTGGGTAGCCTGAACAATCGGCCACTCACGGCAGCCTTCTTCAATATTTCCGGAGAGGTCAATAAATATATCGGCGAATTTTCCGCGGCCCTGGTTAGTTATCAACAGGCGCTCGCCCTGTTTCAGGCAGAAAATAATGACCGGGCAATTGCCGGAATGCAGTTAAATATCGGCACGGTTTACGAGACCGTCGGCGAATACGCGCATCGCGAACCGCTTGTGGCAGGAGCCGCACTTCCGGTCGGTGCGCTCCTTGCGCTTGACGTTCCGGTTGCAATGCGGACAGATCATGCCGTCCCCTCCAACCCCGCTGCGAAGCGGCGCAAGCGGTGCGCGGTCCGCTCCCGCCAGGTCAAGGGGGGCAAGGGTTCCGCGCCCTCCAGCGCCCGCAGCGCCTTTGCCAGAGCGGGAAAGTCGACGCCGTCGCCGCCCCCGACCGCGCGGATCT
>JBIOWC010000188.1:0-2258 GCA_044868105.1 Blastocatellia bacterium | reverse complement strand
GAGGAATCTGAGGAGTTTTGATTGGTACAACCTTTCTGTCAGTTTTCACTTTGAAAGTAGGGTCATCGTCGAATGAGGGTTTCTCTAATTCATTACGGGAGAAGATCTCAATAGTGTGTAGTTTTTCACCGAAACTTTCAAATTTAACCGTCAAGGTTAAATCTAATGCCTCCGCAATTCGTCTAAGAACATTTATCGTCCAAGATGAATAATTAACATCTTCCATTGCGGCAATTCGAGGTTGTTTCATCCCTGATTCTTCCGCAAGTTTCGCCTGTGTCCAGTTGCGCTGCTCTCTTAAAACTTTAATTTGTGTAGCAATATAGGCATTCAAGAACTCGTCACAATACACGTGCCTAGTTTCTTTATCTTTAAATTCCTGCATTAGTTTTTCACAAAATTCGCTCATGGTCACACCGCCTTAAAGGGTTGTCGATTAATTCCTGTCTATTTTGCATTGCCTGTTCTTTTGCATCTGGTGGCTCCAGTTTCCATTGAATTTCTACTGCCCCAACCAATAAAGTAAATTCCTTTTCAACATCAATAGTTCCTTTACAGAGCATCGGGCGTAATTTAATAGCACCCTGTACTTTTAATTTGAAAATGTGGGGAGCTACAGGTGCCAGTAACTGTGGTGGTAATTCTGCTCCATATTGCTCCAGCATATCCAACTTTTGATTCAACTTTATACGCTCTCTTTTTTGTAACTCTAATGTCCATTTTTTAATAATATTCCTACCTTCTGAATCTAAATAATCATATAGCTTAATTGTTGACATAGACAGCATATCATAAAATTATTATAAGAGATATTCGAGCCTCGAACCGTTCAAATACCTTATTTTGCAAAAAAAAAATCAACGAAATTTTTAAATGTTCTGCTTCATGGATGGAAATTCTTTCGGTCTATTTCGGTTCATTTCGGTCTATTTCGGTTCAATGTTTAAAGATTTTAATCAAATGCTTGCTTATTTTCTTCACTTCATATTTATTTGCAATGCCCTTATACAATTCGAACACAAACCAGAGTTCTTAAATCCTGCCCTTGGGCGGTTGTATTAAGAGAATCACTAAGTCTCGTATTCCCTAAATAAACCTATGGCTAGAAACCTCACCGCGAAACGTCGCGCAGAGATAAAGCTGCGTAAACATTCACCCGATACCCGTCAACAAATCTTTCTCTCCACGCTGAACCGATCACGCGAGATGCGGTTGCTCCGGTGTCAGGGAGATTCAGTACTCGGCAGGCAGAGGTTTTACAGCGAGAAGATTGACGTACGCCACGATTCGCCATTCTACCGATTTAAGGGCGTGCTTACCGGAACCAACCTCAACATCTCCGATAACTCCGATGCCTGGAAACATATTGATGAATTGGAGAAAGAGTTACAGGGGCTTAAGACAGCGCGCAGTCGCGGTATGAAAGGCCGAGGCCATCTCCATCGCATCGAAGCGTTGGAGCAGAAGATTAAATTTGTTGAACAGGGCATGCTTTGATGAAGCCGACATTAAAAGTTGAAAGGGTTGCCCTTTCGTCACTCAAGCTCGACCCAAAAAATGCCCGCAAACATTCGGAGCGAAACATTCAATCAGTGTTTACCAGCCTGAAAGACCATGGGCAGGTCGAGCCGCTGATTGTTCGCACCAAGAACCGGCAAATCATCGGTGGCGAGTGTCGCTACCTGGCGATGCGTGAGCGACTGAAATGGACGCATGCCGATGTGATCTTCCTTGATATTGGAGTCAAGGAAGCGCGGGCGCTCAGCCTTCGATTAAACCGCACGGCCGAACTCGCTGAATGGGATTTCTCCATACTTACTGATGATCTCGCGTATCTGGAGAAAGATTACGACCTTCCAGAGCTTGGATGGTTACCGCACGAATCGGAGCCATTACTCAAAGCAGATTGGACACCGCCGGCACTTACCGATTTACCAACGCGAGGTGAGTCAAAGCCCTCGCATACATTTGAAGAGAAGCAAACCATTGCAAATGCTTATGAAGCATGCCGAGTGGCTAACAAAAATTCCGAGCTTTCCGACGATCAATGTCTGGTGCTGATTTGTCAGGCGTACATCAATGCCGCGAAACCGAAAGCCAGAGTCGCAAGAGCAAGATAAGCCAGCGCTCCTGGTTTCATTCGTTTATCTCAAAACTTTTCGACGGCTTCAATCCACACTTAGTTATCGCGATTGGGTTTTAGACAGCGGCGCTTTCTCTGCCTTCAACATCGGTTCGGAAATCAAGCTCGATGACTA
>JBIOWC010000187.1:0-4866 GCA_044868105.1 Blastocatellia bacterium | reverse complement strand
AAGTCCCGCCCAACGACCAGTAAACAGTGATCTCTGGACAAGTAAAAAGTTATCTTCTGATTAGACGGAAAAAGCGGATAAAGCGCAATCCCTCTTTTCTGCCCCATCCGAAGATGACCTTGTCACTGACAACAGACCGCCGTTCTTTTACCGATAAATAATTTCATCCCCCTATTTTCAATCTGACCCATTACCCAATCGGGAGTTATCACCCGACCCCTTTGGCGAATAACTATTGACTGGCTCCACTAGCCAAGCTTAAATGCGTTGCGAGGCAATCAAGCAAAGCTGCTGGTGCGGCCGGCCAATGCGATTGAATTCTTGGGTAAAGACAGAAGTCTTGAAACTCCTGATCGGTGACGGACAACTTTCGCAGTTGCCCGTTTTTTATTTGTCATTTCAACTTTGGAGGATTCTCATTTGAAAAAATTAAAACTACTATCCGGGGCTGTTGTTTTGGGAGCCCTATTGCTGCCCACGGTTTCTTTGGCAGCGCCAGCCGGACGATTGGCCTTCTCCCGGTCAATGAAAGCCACCACTCTTCAAGCCGGTAAATTATTTTCCCACCAGGCGTCAGGCGTGCAGTTTGAACTTCCCGCCGGCTGGGAAACTGAACCGGATGGCGAACAGATTACCGTCTCGTCACCGGACGATAGTTTTACCCTCGTTTTCTGGGCGCTCGACGAAACCACCTTCGAGGCAGCGATTGACGCCCTTGACGAGGAACTTGGCAAAGTCGTCAGCAAAGCGAAAGTTTCCGGTGAGCCCAAGAAAGACACACACAACGGCATGCCACACGTCAGTCTGGACGGCACGGGAGAAGTCGAAGGCGTGGCTATGCACTGGAGCGTTGACTTGCTGATGGCGAAAAAGCCAGTCATCGTTCTCACCTTTGTCGCCAAAGATAGTATAGAAAAACATGCCGGCGATTACTTGAAGCTCATCCAGAGCATTAAAAAAATCAAGTAGCTTTTCAAGCAACTACTTCAACAACGGCAGGCTCGCACGCTACAGCCTGCCGTTCAATTCCTCTTTGTCTCTCAAATAAATCTACTCTAAACTAATCTCCCCATATTAAAACCTGATAACCAGGCTGCACTTCTGCATGAGTAGAGTGGGTAGTCCTGTAAAAGCATTTTGCCCCAGGTGGAAAATAATCCGTTGGAGATTAAGGATGACAAGGTTTGGCTATTTACTGAAGGTTATTGTTCTGCTCGCGATCACGATGTTGCAGATTTCAACCATACCGGCGGTTGCCGTTGAATCTCCGTCGCGGTTCTTTCCGGCCAAAGACCTCATGACTATCGGGGTCTATTATTACCCCGAACATTGGCCCGAGGCTGAGTGGGATAGAGATTTTGCCAAGATGGAAGAGATGGGGTTCGAGTTTGTTCACATGGCGGAATTCGCCTGGGCGAGGATGGAACCGGTCGAAGGAAAATTCGATTTCGCATGGCTTGATAAAGCCGTAGAGCTTGCAGCGCGCCACCATCTTCGCGTCGTGCTCTGCACGCCAACCCCCTGTCCGCCGGTGTGGATGGGCGAAAAATATCCCCAAACCTTTTTAATCGGTAGCGACGGCCGGCAGAGAGAGCACGGCTCGCGCGGCAACAACGCGCTTGCCGATGCGACCTATTTGCGACTGAGCGAGCGCATCATCACGGAGATGGCGCGGCGTTATGGGAAGAACCCGGCCGTTTGGGGCTGGCAACTCGATAACGAGCCGGGCGCGCCACCCGACTATAGTCCTTCTGCGCAGAAGGCGTTTCGTGAGTGGCTACAGGCGCGCTACAAAACCATCGAGGTGTTAAACAAAGAATGGGGCACCGCGTTCTGGAGTTTGACCTACAACAACTTTGAGCAGATTCGCATTCCCAATCCGACCTATCTTTACGGCATCAATCCCCATGCGATGCTCGATTTTCGGCGCTTTACGGCCGACCAGACCGGCAAATTTTTGAACTGGCAAGCAGCGCTCTTGCGCCGTCACACCGTGCCCGCGCAGTGGATAACGACCAACTACATCAACACCATCGGCTCGTCCGACCCGCGCCGCTCAACCGATTTGGATTTCATCTCGTTTACGCTCTACCCGGTAAGCGGTGGTCACAATCTGGGCGATGACGGTTTTCGTCTGGGCTGGCAACATGGCATGGCGTTCGGCAATGCCTTTTATAAACCGTTTAGAGGCGTAACCGGCGTGATGGAACTGCAACCCGGTCAGGTCAACTGGGCCTACATCAACCCGCAACCCATGCCGGGCGCCGTGCGCATGTGGCTATGGCATGCTTTTGCCGGCGGCAGCTCTTTCGCCTGCACCTATCGTTTTCGCCAACCGCTTTACGGCAGCGAACAATATCATTACGGCATCGTGCGTACGGATGGCGTGACGCCTTCGCCGGGCGGGCTAGAGTATCAGCAAGTCGCTCGTGAAATGCGCGCGTTACGAAGCAAGTATGAGGCGTCTGCAAAAACACCGGCGGATTATCTGGCGCGCCGGACAGCGATTTTATGGAATCACGAAAACCTCTGGAACCTTAACGAGCAGAAACAGACAGGGCTCTGGGACACCTGGGGACATACCTTTCGTTATCTGGAAGGCGCCAAGAATGTCGGCGCCCCTGTGGAGGTAATTTCCGAAGCTGATGATTTTTCAAAATACCCTGTGCTCATTGCTCCAGCGTATCAGTTACTCAATGAGGAATTGATTCGCAAGTGGACGCGCTACGCTGAACAAGGCGGCAATCTGGTGCTTACGTGCCGCACGGGGCAGAAGAAACGCAACGGGCAATTGTGGGAAGCGCGCTGGGCCGAGCCGATTTATTCATTGATTGGGGCCGAAGTCTCTTTCTTTGACGCGCTGCCGAGCGACACAACCGGAGAAGTTCGCCTGAACACGGCGACCTATCCCTGGAATGTCTGGGCCGATGTGTTGAAGCCCGCGGCCGGCACGCAGTCTCTGGCGCAATACGCCAATCAATACTACGCCGGACAGACGGCTGTGACTTACCGAAAAGTCGGCAAAGGCAGTGTGACTTATCTGGGCGTGCACACCAAAGACGGGCAGTTGGAGAAAGCCGTCTTGCGTGAAGTCTACACCCGCGCCGGTATCTCCATTGAAAATTACCCGGAAGGGGTTTACGTCGAATGGCGCGACGGCTTTTGGGTGGCGGTCAATTATTCTTCGCGCGCGGCAAATATCGCCCTGCCCAAAGGCGCAGACATTCTCCTGGGTAGCCAGCCCTTAAAACCTGCTGACGTTTTAATCTGGAAGTAACGATTCGTTATGCAAAAACTTTGCAACAACGCGACTTAGCTAACCATTTTACTGCTTTGGGTCACAAACAGGTCACAGTTTGCCAAAATCTCCTCGGCCAAAAACTCTGTGCCTTCGCTTAAAACCTTATCATCAAGGTGCACATAGATGTCTGAGGTCGTGGAAATATCGGCGTGTCTCAGCGTCCCCTGCACGAGTTTCAAATCACGCGATTTCTTATAGAGCAGGGTGCCGGCCGAGTGGCGAAAGATGTGGAAGCCATACTGCCAGAGCGTGCGTTTAATCTCCGCCTTATCCATCGCCTTGTAGAGGTGATCTCTGAGCGTCTGCTGGTATAAAGGGCTACCATCAGGCCTACAGAAAACGAAATCCTCCTCACGCGCAAAAGCCGATTGCCCTCGGTGCGCAACGAGCAGCCCGGCAACAGCAACAGGAAGCCTTACCCGGTCGCGACTGCTTTCGGTCTTCGGCGCTTTAAGCTGCTGCCGGTAAAGCGTGTGATTGATGGTCACCGTGCATCCTTCAGCATTGAAATCCATCCAGCGCAGAGCCTGAGCTTCGCCGACCCGCATGCCGGTAATCGCAATGAGCAGGGCAAACAGCCGCTCCTGTTCGTCAGAAAGACTGGCTAAAACTTTGCGGATTTCCGCGGCCGTAAGCGTCGGCTTTTCGGTGCGCTGGATTTCGGGTTTATGGAGTTTGGGCCTCACCGGACTTTTTTCGATGATGTCATACTGCTCGGCTATATCGAACATCAAGCGCAGGAGTCCATAGAGCATTTGCAGGGTGCTGCCGGAAAGTTTCTGGTTTAGTTTGGCGTGCAGAAACTGACCGATGTCAGAAGGCTTAACCTCGCGCATCAGCTTTTCGTCAAAGACCGGCGACAGATGAAACTGAATCAAACTATTTTGCGTGTCGATAGTGGAAATCTGATGCTTTGCCTGCACAGTGTAAACCTTCCAATGGGTTTCAAGGAAATCCTTGAAGGTGATTCGTGAATAGAGCTTTTGCGGCTCCGAGTTGTTGCACTCATTGACGCGGCGTATAATCGGGTCCGCCGCTTTGAGCGCATCTTTGCGGTCTTTGAACTTGCCCAAATTGTAGCGGTGCATTTGCCATTTGCCGCTTGCGTGGACAAGCTCACGAATGCGGAGCGTCCAGTTGCTGTTGTGCAATTTGACGCTCCCTTTTTGATATGTCTTTCGTCGGGTCATAATCAATCTCCTTTTGACTGGTTGTGACCCGCGTTCTGTTTTCAAGGGCTTAAGCCCGTCCGCTACTCTATTCATTCACTCACCTCAATGTCAACGTAGCCGAGCTGCCGGCGCATCCAGTCTTGAAAGCGCGGGTTCTCGGTGTCGAATTTGAGTCGCCCGATGCCAGGTATTCGCGGGATCGGGTCCTCGGCGTTTGGCGAGGTTCGTTTGTAAATCCAGGACAGACTTACACCCAGAAAATCAGCCAATTGTTTTTGAGACCAGATGCGAGGCGCCGGGAGATTAAGCACCGGTTTCGCCCTGGCCTTTGTTGGCATTTTGAAAACATTCATCGCTGTTGTCATAAGTTTTCACCCCTGAATAAATCAACTG
>JBIOWC010000186.1:0-26803 GCA_044868105.1 Blastocatellia bacterium | reverse complement strand
CCCGATGGCGTGCACTTCAGATAGTTCTTTAGGGAAGAAGGCGCGTCCGCCGGTTTCAACAGCCAGCTTGGTCAGCAAGGCTTCAGCTTTATCTTTCGGACTCTTTTTAAATAATCCCGAATCGGTATCGAGGTCTTGAGTGAAGCCAATTAGATAAATTTGCGTATCGCTCTCTTGCAGGTGCTTTACCACTTCATCGAATTTATAGTAGTTCTCTTTGTCCAATCCATCGGTGACCACAATCAGCGCGCGACGACGATTCTTGCTATCTTTCTGGGCATAATCAGCCGCCAGATAGATGGCATCCAGCATGGACGTTTGACTGCGGGCAATCAACCCGTCGAGCGTATCCATGACTTCCTGCGTGTCGGCCGTAAATTCGCAAAGCAGTTCAGGGTTTTCTTTAAATTCAATAACCGCCATTTCATCACCCTTGCGACTGTCTTTGACGAGATTCTTTGAAGCTTTGATGATGGTGTCGAGTTTGGCGCGCATTGAACCCGACGTATCAATGGTGAAGACGACAGAGACCGGCACCTGATCTTTGCTGAAGAAGGTGATCTCTTGCGGCACTTTGTCTTCAAAGATTTGAAAATCTTTTTGCGCCAGATTCATCACTGCCAAATTGCTCGACTGGTCATAAACCGTCACGTCAAGTAGCACCAAATCAGCATTGAGCACAATTTTATCTTTATCATCTTGCGAATCATCCACACGGGCGGGCGGTTTTTTATCCTGCGGTTTATTCTGCTGAGTCGCTGACCTGCCGGCACTGGCTATGACCTTGTTTGACAGCGTGATGCTTGAAATGATGAATGTGAACGCAATTGCGAAGGCTAAAAATTTGTTGGCTCTGCACATCATAGTTGAATCTTACTCCCCCTCACTTTTATTTGAAAACCTCAAATTTCGTTAATTGAAGACTCGCTTTGCCGTAGCGCATATAAACTGCTAATAACGGAGTTTGAGTTTCTGGGATGCGCAATCTTGCGTTACCCGTTGCCGAGAGAACGCAGAAGAGAAACTGAGATTGCAAAAAAATAAGGACGGATGCAATTTGCATCCGTCCTTATTTTTAGCGAACCGGATAAAACCTCAAGGTTCGATTAAAGGGTTATTGGGTTGGTGGAGGTGCAGCGCCGCAGACACAGGTATCGTTGCGCGTGTCGCGGTCGGCAATGACGCAGCGGATAGTCCCTGGCGGGCTTTGCAAACTCGCATTGCCCGAAGGCGGCGCACTGCCAGCCGAGAGATTAATCAGGACGCGGCGATCAGCCGGATTGTGTTGGAGCGTGTAAGTGTTGCCCAACTTCTTGACTGTCGCTACTCCTGTAAAGATTGTGCCGTTACAGCACCACCGATATGAACCATCAATGGTGTTAAACAACACGGTGTTATTGCAGCCTGCCGAATCATCCTGCAACCGGCCATTGAAGACCGTGACCGTAAAGCTACAGGTCGCCGTGTTGCCCGACGCATCGGTTGCCGTACAGGTCACCGTCGTTACCCCGACCGGGAAACAACTGCCCGACGGCGGATTGCAGACCACTACCACCCCCGGACAATTATCCGATGCCGTGGTCGTGAAATTGACCACTGTGCAGGGGTCACTAACGGTTGCCGTCACGGCGGTCTGATTCGGCGGACAGGTGATGACCGGCGGTTGCGTGTCGTTGACCGTCACCGTAAAGGTGCAGGTCGGTCCGCCACCCGTCACTTGTTCACAGCCATTGACATTCATCACAATGTGCATGCTGGGGAAGCCCAGAGCCGCCGTCGTGGTCGGCGTGGTGACGCCACAAGCGGCGGCGCTCAGATAGCTGGGACCGGTCTCCGCCGCGGCGTTCGAGCCGATGAAGAAGAGATTACCAACTGCTTCTCCGTCTGGGGTGAAGACTTCGACGACCAGTTCCGAACCCGCAGCCGCTGTTCCGGTAATCGGAACATTGAGAATGGTTCCCGATTGGTCGGCAACCATGGTGCTCGCAGTGCCAATCAAGGTTAAGGAACCGGGGAAGCCGGTTGGGAAGGCTGAACTAGAGGTGTAAATGCGAACCGTAATCGGTTGCCCGGTGCCCGCCGGTCCCGAAGGTTTCTTGGTGCCCGATTTGCTGCCTGCGGTGCCGGTTGATTTGCTGCTGGCTTTCTTGTTGCTCTTGGACAGGCTCTTTGGACCCGGGGTAGCTGCGGCACCACCTGAGATTGCATCCTCGATACCAATGTCAATCGATTGGACATCGAAAGCCCCAGTAATACCGAAAGAGGTCAAGCTAAAGGCGCGCCAGTAACTGTTGTCCGTGTGTCCGACGCCATTGTTGCACGATACAGAGTTCAACGGAGTAATTGCCTGACTGCTGGACTGGGTAATGGTGGTGCAGCCTCCGCCAATGGGGCCAGCCGGCTTACCTTCGATACTGGTAGCCGCAAACCCGTTCACCTGACAAGTGACTGTGGTAGTGCCGACGGGGAAGAACGAACCCGATGGCGGGGTGCAGGTGGCGGTAAATGTACCCGGACAATTATCGGTGATTGTCGGAGCCGGATAATTGACGACCGCGCCGCACTGGTTCGGGTCATTGGAAACCGTGACATTCGCCGGACAGGTAATTGATGGCGGTTGGTCATCGGTAACCGTGACGGTGAACGTACAGGTCGGACCGGCTGAAGAGGTACAGGTCACAGTTGTTGTTCCAACCGGGAAGAACGAACCCGATGGCGGTGAGCAAGTAATGGTGCCGCAACTGCCATTAGTCGTTGGCGCCGGATAGGTGACCACTGCGCCGCACTGGTTCAGGTCATTGGTCTGCGTGATGTTCGCAGGGCAGGTGATGCTGGTGCATCCGCCGCCGCTGGCGCCCGCACAGGTTGATATCATCGCGTGATAAGTACCGGTGCCGGTTGCCGAGAAGTGGCGAACTCTCAGGAAGTAGGTGCCCGAGGTGGCGATGGTGAAGTTGGCGCCTTCGGCCGCTGGATTGGCGAGGCTGCCGGTAATCGAAGAGTCCACCGAGAGCAACAAGACATCTGCCGGATCGCGCAGTTCAACAACCAGGTCAGTCCCAGTGCCGTCACGTTCCGGGTCAGCATCAACGTTGAAGTAAACGATGTTGCCAGCAGTCGCTACGATGGAATAATAGTCTGCATCGCCAGCCGGGCTAATGGAGCCTGAACGGATTGCCGTCTGGCCGCTTGCGGTAATCGTCGCATTCGCCGTCGCGGCGGTATTGTTGGGTTCGACTTCGGGAGTCGCTGCGGTATTCGTCAAGGTAACAAAGAGGCGATAAGGATTGACGATACCGGTGGCCGAGAAGGCACGAACGCGGATGAAATAGGTGCCACCCGTCGTCAAGGTGCGACCGCCAATCATCGAAGCCAGTCCGGTTTCAATGGTGCCGTCGCCGCCGTTGCCGGTGCCGTCATCGTCGTCGTTTTCGACGACCGTGGTGCCGTCGGCTGCTAACAGGTCAATGACCGTGTCGCGCGAGTTGGCGCCAGCGTTTTGAGTGCCGCCGGTGTCGGTCTCAATCCAGATGCGCGAACCGGCTGGCGCACCCGTGAAGGTGAAGAAGTCCACATCGCCGCCCGGATTTATCGCAGCTGAAACAATGCCGCAAGGTTGAGCCGCCGCCGAGAGGTTAATCGTATTTGCTGTAGCGGATGTATTATTGGGCTCGGTTTCCGGGGTGACGACCGGAGTCGGAGCGGTTGGTGTTTGAAGCTCGCTCAGTTCAGCCTCGGCGCTTTCGATTTGACCGAGCAAAACCGGCGTTTTGCCGAAGCTTTCGACTTGCTCACTCAATGATTTTATGTTGTCGCGCAATTCTGTTACGCGAGCCGCAACCGCAAGATTGTATTGAGCCAGGGCTGCGTCAACAGCCAGAGCCGTGGTTTTCGAAGGTTTGTTTTTTTCAGCCAGTATGGCTTGCTGTAAAGCCGTGCGTGCCGAAGCCACGGACTCTGCGCTTTGTGGCGTTTGCACTTTGGCGCTGGCTTTCGCATTGGCTTTGACGGTAGTTTTGCTAGTTGTATTAGCGTCAACTACCGAGTGAGATCTTAACAATCTTGCACCACCTGCTAAAACAGTAAGGGTGAGTGCAAGAAATGTGAAGAGCGAAACACGGGTGACGGATAATCTCATGGATCTCTTCTCCTTAATTTTTAATTGCTACAAGCAAGATGTAGAGCAACGGTGATGAATGGAATTATTGCTTATGTCCCTGAAAGTATTCGGATATCTAGCGAGCTTTAAGCCCCGCATAACAAAATATGGAATTTAGTTCCTCTTAAAGATTTCAGGATTTAAGACCGCTATCTTCACGAAGCCCAAGATAGTATGAAATTAAAGGTGCGACCTTCCTGCAAAGTGACTAATCATTACTGCGAGGCTATGCTATAACCCCTAAAAGGTCTAGTCAAGTATAATGGATAAGATTGTGGATAAAGTTTGGCCTGCGACTGAGAAGATGTTTTGAAACTTTTGCCAGTTGGCGCGTTAGCATTTACAATTCAATTGAACCACCATTCCAGCCCGGTCATGCGTCGTTGTGTAGGAGGGAGACTTGGAGCATATAATCAGCTTCCTGTTCAAATATCGAACAGCGCTATTTTCCAAAAGCCAATTCGGATTCGGTGTGCGTCCCCATTGGGTTATTCTTATTGCCGCCCTGCTTGGTCTTTTGGCTTTGCTCTATTTCATCTATGTGCGTTTTTCCGTGCAACTGCCTACCGAGTGGCGCCTTGGACTGATGGCGCTCAGAACCGCCCTCATTGTCTTAATTGTCTTTTGTATCATGCGCCCGATTATTGTGGTTCCGGCGGTCTTGCCGCAATCAAGCTACGTGCTGGTGTTGATGGATGACTCTTCAAGCATGAAACTTGGCGGTGAAAATGACCAGACGCGACTTGAAGCGGTGAAAAATTTGATGGGCGCCGACAGCCCGTTCAACAAACAGCTTTCCGATAAATTCAAAACCCGCACCTATAAATTTTCAACGACCGCCGAACGCGCCGATGCCGCTGCGCTGGCCGGCGAAGGCGAACAGACCAATCTCACAGCAGCTATCGAACAGGCGGTGCGCGATGCCGCAGGGCTTCCGGTTTCGGGCATCGTGGTTCTCAGCGACGGGGCGAGCAATGCCGAAGCCGATGCCGTCAATAACCTCTCGAACACCTTGAACAATTTGAAAGCCCGCAACCTGCCGGTCTTTGCTGTGGGGGTGGGGCCCGCCAAAATCGAAGGCGATGTCGAAGTTATTCGCGCCACCGCACCGCGTCGCGTCATTGCCGGTTCGAGCATCACCGCAGAAGTTTTACTGAAAGCTAGCGGCGAAGGTCAAAAAGTCGTTCAGGTGGATTTAATGGAAGACGGGCATCCGCTGCGTTCGCAACCCGTCACCCTGCAAGGCGAAGCGACCTCTGTGGCGAAGATCAATTTCAAACCCCTAACCCCCGGCGTGCATCGTTATGCGCTCGCCGTTAAACCTGCCGAGGGCGAACCGATTGTAGATAACAACTCGGCGGAAATCGTCGTTGAAGTCGAAGATGCGCACCCGAAGATTTTGTACATCGAAGGTGAACCGCGCTGGGAGTACGGGAAGATTCGCACGGCCTTCACCGACGAGAAGAATATGGCGCTGGTCTCCATCCTGCGTTCAGCCGATGGCAAATACTATAGGCAGGGGATTGAGAACGCCGACGAGTTGGTTCAGGGTTTTCCCAAATCGGAAGAAGACCTTTTTAAATATGACGCGGTTGTTCTGGGCAGCATTGAAGCGACTTTTTTCACCTTTGACCAACTTCGCGCCATCGAGCAGTTTGTGTCGCGTCGCGGCGGCACGTTGCTCGTATTGGGGGGCGCGAAATCCCTGTTGCAAGGCGGCTATGGCAATACCCCCATCGCCGATCTACTGCCGGTATTTATGCGCGGCGAAACCACTCAGGAGAGCCAAACTTTCAAAGCCCAACTGACGACTCGCGGCAAAGAGCACCAAGCCGTGCAACTCGCCGAGCAACCCGAAGCCAACGCCAAAGCCTGGGAGCAGATGCCGGCAATCACCTTGCCGGAAATCGCTACCGAAATAAAACCGGGAGCCACCGTGTTGCTGGAAGCCAAAGGCCTCAGTGGCGGTCGGGTGGTGCCGCTCCTGATTGAAGAGCGTTACGGACGCGGACGGTCGCTCGCCTTTCTGGCCTCCGATACCTGGCGCTGGCGCATGATGCAGGATTCAAAAAACAAATCATTCGAGGCTTTCTGGTTGAACCTGTCGCGCTACCTGGTCGAATCGGTGCGCCATCGCGTCGAAGCCTTCCCCGAACGCGGATTTTATAACGCCCGCGAAGAGGTCAAGGTAAAGGTCGAAGTCGGCGACGAAAAATATTTAAACGTCAATGGCGCACAGGTCTTTGCCAAAGTTATCACGCCTTCCGGCGCCGCCGTCGAAGTGCCCGTAAAACCGGCAAACGATGCCGGGTTTGAAGGGTATATGGGTTCCTTCATTCCCGAAGAAGAAGGGCTGTACAAAGTTGAAACCTCGGCCAAACGCGGCGATAAATCGCAAACTCAGCTCGGCAATGCGCAAACCAGTTTCCTGGTCGGCAAAATCAACCGCGAAGCTTATGATGCGGCGCAAAACCGCGAACTCCTCAAACGCGTCGCCGCCGACACGGGCGGCAATTATTACACGCCAGCCGATACCAAAAATCTGCTTGAAGATTTAACCCACAGAGAAAGCGACAGCTCGGTGCGTGTGACCTATGATTTATGGGATATGCCATTCAATTTTTTACTGGCCGTGGCGCTCGCCGCTGCCGAATGGTTCATTCGCAAACGCAAGGGCTTAGCCTAATTGGATTTTGGATTTTAGATTTTAGATTTTGGATTGCGGAGCAACACATAGATATGAACAACCTTGTCCCTTTCACATTATCAATAACGGAAACTCTCAACACGGCGCCCGCGCCAGAATCCAGAATCCAGAATCCAAAATCCAAAATCATCCTGGGTTTGCTGCTTTGTATTGCTCTTTGCGCCTGCGCCAATGCGCAGCAACAGAATGTTCAAACCGGCGCAGCCGAAAGGGCTGCGCAAGAGAAAGCCCAACCCAAACGCGCCACCATTGACCCGAATAAATTTGCCCTGGTGATTGCCGGCGTTGGCGGCGAAGAAGTCTATATTAAAAAATTCACCTCCCAGGCCATGCAGCTTTACGAGGCCTTGACCAATAAACTAGGCTTTGATGAAAAGCGCGTCTATTTGCTGACCGAAAATGTCGTGAGCGCTTCTGAAAATGTCGCGGCGGGAAATTTCGCGCGCGCCACGGCCGATGAAGCCCGCAAAGCTTTTGCGGCAATCAAAGCCGCCGCTAAACCCGACAGCTTAGTCTTTATTCTGCTCATCGGACATGGTTCATTCGATAACGACATTGCCAAATTTAATCTGGTCGGCCCCGACATCAATGCGAAAGAGTACGCCAAGTTAATCGGTGAACTGCCGACCAAACGGGTCATCTTTGTTGATACATCGAGTTCATCCGGCGAATTCATCAAGCCGTTATCGAGTGAAAATCGCATCGTCATTACCGCAACGCGCAGCGCCAATGAACAGAATGCCACCTATTTTGCCGAACCGTTTATCGCCGCTTTAACCGAAAGCGCCGCCGATACCGACAAGAGCGGCCGCGTGTCGATTCTTGAAGCGTTCAATTATGCAACCAAAACCACACAGGACTGGTATAAACAAAAGACCCGGCTGGCCACCGAACATGCGTTGGTTGATGACAACGGCGACAACACCGGCCATGAACAAGCCGGTGACGGCGATGGCGCAATTGCCAAGACTACCTATCTGGATTCCAAGAGCGCCGAAGAAGCCCAAAGCGATGTTGAAGTGATTCGCCTACGGGAAGTCAAACAACAACTCGAAGTTGATATCGAAAAGCTCAAGGCGCGCAAACAGGGAATGAAGTCCGAAGAATACGAAACCGAACTTGAACGTTTATTGGTCGAACTGGCAACGACCAACCAACAAATTAAAGCGCGAAAGAAATAGTCCTCAGTTTTCAGAAAGCTAAAGTCCTCAGTTTTTAGTTGGAAATATTTTATGAAGCATCTGGCAATCATTTTCTTAACCTTGATTTTTAGCTGCGTCGGCGTCGCCCAAGACCTCTCGCTCGAACGCGGAAAATCGTTGCTCAAAAGCGGCGCCTATAAAGAAGCCCTCGCGCATTTCAATGCCCTGCTTGAAAAACAGGCTGACAATCATGAGGCGCAAGAACTCTTGATTCGCGCGCAGATTGAAACCGGTGATTACCCGGCGGCTGAAAAACGGGTGAAAGATTTCTTAAGCAAAGCGCCCACGGAGGCGCCGCTCAGGGTGGCGCTCGGCGATATTGAATTTGAAACCGGACGTTATGCGGAAGCCGCTAGCGAATTTGACCGCGCTGCGAAAACCGCCAAAGGTGTCGCGCTGTATCGCGCCCTGCTCAATCGCGCCCGCGCCTTGATGGCGCAAGGCAAGACCGAAGAGGCGAAAGTTTTACTCGTTGACCTCGGCGAAAAATATACCGCGAATGAAGAGAAGAACACCGCCGAATCGTTGACGATTTTCGCCAAAGCCTTTGCCCTGCTCGAAAAGTATCAAGACGCCAATGATATTTATATTGATGCGCGGGATGCGGATGACCATTTCATCGAAGCCTACATTGGTCAAGGCGAACTGCTCAACGAAAAATATAATTATGGCGAATCGGAAAGCCTGTTTACCGATGCGCTGGAAATCAATGCCAATTCGCCGGCGGCGCTTGTGGGACTGGCGGAGACCAAACGGCAGGCCTTTAGTCGTGAGGCCATTCTAACGGTTGATAAGGCGCTGGCCATCAACCCTAATTTGGTTCGCGGACTGGTTCTGAAAGCCTGGTTGCAACTCGAAGATGAAAAATTTGATGAGGCGGCGAAAACCGTCGAGCGGGCTCTGGGGGTAAACGCCAATTCGGTTGAAGCGCGCGCCATTCGCGCCACCATGTTTTTCCTCACGGATAAGAAGAGCGACCTCGACGCCGAGACCAAACGCGTGCTCGCCATCAATCCGAAAGCCGGCGTCTTTTTTGAAACCCTCGGTTATTTTTCGGTCAACAATCGCCGCTATGCTGATGCGGTGGATTATTACCGTCGCGCCGTTGACCTGTCGCCGAGCCTGTGGAGCGCGCGCACCCAACTGGGCATTCAACTGCTGCGCGTCGGCAAAGCCGCCGAAGGGCGCGAAGAGCTTGATAAGGCCTTTGAAGGCGACCCGTTCAATGTCTGGGCAAAAAATACCCTCGATTTGCTCGACACCATGAAAGATTATGTGGACACCATGCGCGACCCGTTTTTGATCCGCACCGCGCCGGATGAGACGGGCGCCATTGCGCCTTACGCTGCCGATTTGGCCGAAGAGGTTCATAAAAAGCTCACGGCGAAATATAAGTACACTCCGAAGGCGCCCATCACGGTTGAGATTTTTGAAAACCACGAAGACTTTGCCGTAAAAGCTTTAGGGCTTCCGGGGCTCGGCGCCCTGGGGGTCTGCTTCGGACCGACGATTGCGATGGATAGCCCCTCGGCGCGCGAAGCGGGCGAGTTCAACTGGGGCAGCACCCTGTGGCACGAATATATGCATGTCATTTCGTTGCAGATGACCGATTTCAAAATTCCGCGCTGGTTTTCCGAAGGGCTGTCGGTTTACGAAGAACGCCGGGCGCGCACCGGCTGGGGCGATGATTGGCGCTTTGAAACCTTGAAAGCCTACACCGATGGGCGCTTCGTCAAGATTGCCGATTTGGACAGAGCCTTCACCAGACCAACGACCCCGGACGGGGTGCCGATTGCTTACTTTCAAGCTTCGCAAGTTTGTGAGTTTGTCGAAGAGAAATATGGCTTCGAGACGATTTTGAAAATGCTGGCGGCCTATAAAGAAGGCTTAAAGGATACCGATGTTTTGCAACGCGCCTTGCAACTGACGCCGGAAAAATTCGACCAGGCATTTAATGAGTTCATTCGCGCCAAAGTCGGCAAATATATTGATTCGGTGGGTACGGGCCCGGCGAAAATCGAAGGTGACCCCAAAGCCGCGAAAGAGGCTCTGCTAGCCGTTTTGAAGACCCGACCGAATGACTATTTTGCGACCCTCAAACTGGGCGCGATTTACAAAACGGAAAATGATAGCGAAAAGGCGATTGACTATCTAAAACGCGCTTCAGAGTTATTCCCATACTATGCCGGTGATGGAAATCCTTATGCGCTTCTGGCCGATATTTACGAAGGGCAGGGTAAGAAGGCGGAAGCGATTGCGGTGTTGGAATCGTGGACCAGGCATAACGAAACCAATACGGAAGCCTATAAGCGATTAGGCAAATTGAAACTCGCCACCGGTGATAAAGCCGGCGCGCTCAGTGTACTGATTACAAGTTTTTACATTTCGCCGTTCGATGCTGCCTTGCATAAGCTCGCCGGGGATGCGTATTTTGAACAAGGCAAACTTGCCGATGCGGTGCGCGAATTTCGCGTGGTGGTGGCGCTTGAACCGGCCGATGAAGCGGGGGCGCGGTTCGATTTAGCCAAAGCCTTGGAAGCCAGCGGCGATAAGAAGGAAGCCAAGCGCGAAATTTTGAAGTCGCTTGAAATCGCCCCGAATTTCGAACAGGCGCAAGAGTTATTGCTCAGAGTTCGCGGCGAAGCCCGCGTCAGTAAACCCTAGGCCGATGACAGTCGGAGAAGTTATGAAAAGATTGGTCGCTGTGACATCCATTTTTATCTTGATGCTGTTCATCATTGCGCCATCTGGGCTCAAGGCGGAAGGCGAAAAGAGTGGCGCGAATGGTAAATCGGCCAGCACGTTTCGCTATGCCGATGAGCGCATGGGCGAGCAGAAAGATATGTCAGACAAATTCATGTTCGCGCGCATTCATTTTGGACCAATCTTTCCGGGCGCGCCCTGGGGCGATCGGGGCGAGTCCTGGTCACACGATTACCCGGAAGCCGGGCTTCATTTAAGAAAGATTTTATCGGAAGTATCCAAAACGCCGGTCTATCTCGACATCAATGAATATGTTTTTACCTTCAATGACCCGAACCTGTGCAAGTATCCGTTCGCCTATCTGTGCGAAGTCGGGCATATGGATCTCAGCGACGAAGAGATTAAAGGTTGGCGCGAATACTTGTTGCGCGGCGGCTTTATTCTGGTGGACGATTTTCGCGGCGAATACGATTACCGGAATTTTATGGAATATTTCAAGCAGGCGTTTCCCGAAGAAGAGTACAAGTTGAAGCCGATGGATATTTCGCATCCGATTTTCAATTGTTTCTTCTCTATCAAAACGCTCGACCTCAATCCGATGTATTCATTTCGAGGCGGCGGCGGCGGACTCAACCCGCAATTTTTAGGAATGGAAGATAAGCATGGACGGTTGATGATGATTGTCAATTATAACTACGACGTGAGCGATTTCTGGCAATGGTCAAACGACCCGTTTGCGCCGATTGAAGATTCCAATAATGCGTACAAGTTCGGAGTCAATTACATCTTTTATGCGATGACACATTGATAAAACGATGAACCCGGAACGCTGAATGATGAACTGAAAAGGCTTTAATAAATGGTTCATCGTTCATACTTCATCGTTCATACCTAGAGGAGATAATGGCAATAGACACACGAGAGGTGGTTCGAGAAGATGCGCTGTTAGAAAAGTTGCTTTTGGCGCGCGAGCAGATCATTCACCAAGTCAGAAAAGTAATTGTCGGTCAGGATGAAGTCGTTGACCAGGTGTTAATTTCGCTCTTTGTCGGCGGACATTCGCTGGTCAGCGGGGTGCCGGGACTGGCGAAAACTTTGTTGATTCGCACGGTCGCCAACATTCTTGACTTGTCATTTAAACGCATTCAATTCACGCCTGACCTGATGCCGTCCGACATCACCGGCACCGACGTGATGGAAGAGGACCGCGCCACCGGGCATCGCCAATTGCAATTCATTCGCGGACCCCTGTTTGCCAACATCGTGCTGGCTGACGAAATCAACCGCACGCCGCCTAAGACGCAAGCCGCTCTCCTGGAAGCGATGCAAGAGGGCAGCGTCACCGTGCAGGGCACGACCAACATGTTGCCGAAACCGTTTTATGTGCTGGCGACGCAAAACCCGATTGAGATGGAAGGCACCTATCCGTTGCCGGAAGCTCAACTCGACCGCTTCATGTTCAATATCCGCATCGGCTATTTGAGCGAAGACGATGAAGTCGAAGTCGTCTCGCGGACCACCTCGGTGCAGGAATTTAACTTTGAACGCAACGTGACGGGCGAAGATATTCTGGCTTTTCAGCGACTGGTGCGTCGGGTGCCGGTCGCCGAATCGGTGACGCGCTATGCCGTGAAACTCGTCACTGCATCTCGCCCGGTGATGGATGGGTCGCCGGATTTCATCAAGAAATGGGTCAATTGGGGCGCTTCGATTCGCGCCTCGCAATTTCTGGTTCTTGGCGGCAAAGCCCGCGCCGTAATTAATGGTCGTTACAATGTGAGCGTCGAAGACATTCGGGCGCTGGCCTATCCGATTCTGCGCCACCGCATTTTATTGAACTTCCACGCCGAATCCGAGCGCGTCAGTTCCGATGATGTAATCAAACGGTTGATTGAAGCCGTTCCCGCGCCCAAGTCGGGGCTGTAACGGAGGTCAAGTTTGATGCCCTTACTCTTGTTTTTGTGCTTCCTGTTATTCGGTGCCAACCCCGCCGATAATAAATCCGACAGAGAACAGCAGGGGTTCAAAAATGTTGTCGGCCTGGTTCGTGAAGAAGTCGCGCCGATTACCAATAATTCGGGCCAGCCAGTTGAAGGACAGCGAGCGCGAAAACATAAAATCAAGTATGACGAAAAAGGCAACCTGATAGCCGAAATTATTTATCAAGATGACCGGGTCTCAACCGTCCACTTTTACACAACCACTGGTCGCGGCGTGAAAGAAGAGGTGGCTTACGAGCGCAACCCGCCGCCGGACCGTCCGCCCAGTCCGACGCAATCTGCCACCGTTGAAGAACGAACCGCTTTAAAACATACTTACAAATATGACAGCGGCGGCAATCAAATTGAAGAACTCGTAACGACTGCTGAAGGTACGCCGATTCGCAAAGCGGAATGGAAGTTCAATGCCAAAGGGCAACCCCTCGAAGCTTCGGTTTATGACGACAAGGGTGCGAAAACTTCCAAAGCCGTCAATGTCTATGATGCGCAGGGCTTGCTTGCATCGCGCACCCTTTATGATGGGCAAAACCAGGTGGTAGCGAAAGAGTCGTTCGCTTATGAATTCGACGCGCAAGGAAACTGGATTAAGCGCCTTACTTCCAGAACCCTTGATAAGGGCAAGACCGAACCGGTCGAAGCTGTTTACCGAACGATCACTTATTATCCACCCGTAGGAAAGTATTTGGGCGGCGTGGTCGGCGGTGTTGTAAAAGACGAGGGGAAACCCGCAGAAGTTGACTCGCGAATCAAACGGGTACAGGGTAGTGTTTTGACCGGGCAAGCCACCAGACGAGTCGCGCCGGTTTATCCGCCCGTTGCCAAGGCCGCAAAAGTCGGAGGCCCGGTGGTCGTTGAAGTGACCATTGATGAGGACGGTGATGTGTTAAGCGCCAGAGCCTTGAGTGGACATCCGCTGCTTAAGGATGCGGCCGTAAAAGCGGCGTTGGGTTGGCGATTTACTCCGACCGAGTTGGATGGTTCTGCGGTGAGCGTCGTGGGTACGCTGACCTTTAACTTTAATCTTTAACGAGCAGTTTAACATGCAGTTAATTCTAAGCAGTTTAATCCTGAGTCTGGTTGTCGCTCAGGCTGTCGTTACCAATAAAAAATCGGATAAGGATATTGCGCATTTAATCGGTAACCCGAGTTTGGTCAGCGTTCAACAAGCGCCGTTGACGGAAGACGCGGGAAAATTGGTTGAAGGAAAACGCGAAACCCTGAGCCGTACGGCTTTTGATGAACAAGGGCGAATCAAAGAGTTTACCGTTAATCCCAACTCACGAACCTCCATTAAACGCGAATTTGTTTATGATGCGGAAGGCAATCGCCAGGAAAAACTTTTTCAATACCGCGTCGTGGACGAGGCGACCAATAAATGCGAATTGATCGGCGAGCCGCGCCTGTTTAATGTGGTGTTGAAATTTGATGCGGAAGGCCAGCGCGCCGGCGAAGATAAATTCGCCTTGAGTGGCAATACCGTAGAGAAGAAAATTTACAAATTCGACTCAGAAAATAATGCCGATGAACTGGCGATTTACGGAGCCGACAACGCTTTTCTTTCACGGTGCGTTGATGCTTACGACAAACAAGACCAGCCTTTTGAAAAGGTTTGTTATAACGAAGAGGGCGCGATACTGGCGAGAGAATCTTATGAAGTGAAGGAAATGGATTCGAAAGGCAACTGGGTCAAACGCCTCGAAACCATCTGGCAGATGAGAGACGGGAAACCGGTGGCGATTGGCAAAATGGCAACCTATCGTACAATACATTACCATCCGCCGGTCGTGCCGATTGCCAAAACCGAACCTCCCAGACCCGTAAAAGAAGAGCCGGTAAAAGAAGCGTCGGTTGTCGAGCCTCAACCCGCTGCGCCGGCGCCAACCGCGAGCGAAATCGTTCCGGCGAAAGCTTTGAAGAAAGCCGAACCCGTGTATCCGTCATTTGCCCGCAACGCAGGCATCAGCGGCATGGTGGTTGTCGAAGTAACGATTGATGAAAAAGGCAAGGTGACAAAAGCTGAAGCGGTGTCGGGTCCCCTACAACTCAGGCAAGCGGCAATAGACGCGGCCCGACGTTGGGAATATCAACCGGCAACCACAGACAGTAAGCCCGTGCCATTTACAACCAGAATTACCTTCAACTTCACGAGATAAATTTGCTATGCCAATTTCCAGTCCACAAACCGTAACCCGCTACCTTTCGCCCGAAGTCCTGGTGCGTATCAACTCCCTTGAACTGGTGGCGCGCGCCATTGTCGAAGGCTTCATCTCGGGGCTGCATCGCTCGCCCTACCTGGGGTTCTCGACGGATTTTGCCGAACATCGGCAATATATGCCGGGCGATGATTTGCGCCATCTGGATTGGAAACTGCTGGCGCGAACCGACCGCCTGTATATTAAAAAATATCAAAGCGATACCAATACCCAACTCATGCTGATGGTCGATACCAGCGGTTCGATGAGTTATGCGAGCGGCGAAGTGACGAAATTACAATATGCGCAGTTTCTCGCCTCGTCGCTCGCTTATCTGGGCGTGCGACAGCATGATTCCGTCGGCTTAATTGCCTTCAATGAAGCGGCGGTTGAATACATTCCGGCGCTCTCGCGCACCGGGCATCTGCGAACCGTGCTCGGCACCATCGAACGCCTGCAGGCTAAACAAGGCACGGCGATTTCCGAACAGTTGCATCGCCTGGCGGAACTCTTGAATCGGCGCAGCATTATCATCTTGATTTCGGATTTGTATGACGACCCGCAAAAGATTACCGAAGGCCTCGAGCATCTGCGCTTTCAAGGCAATGAAGTGGTGGTCTTTCATTTGCTCGACCGTCGCGAAGTAGATTTCGATTTCAACGAGCCAGTGGTTTTGGAAGATTGCGAAACCGAAGAACAATTGCACGTCCAGCCGGAGACTCTGCGCGATGAATACCTGCGCATTATTAACGCGCACATCAGCGCCATTCGCGAAGCCGCCGCTGGTAATCGCGTTGATTATGAGCTGCTGAAAACTTCCGAACCCCTGGATGTCGCGCTGTCGGCCTACTTAAATCGCCGCTCACATTTAGGCTGAGGGGCAATGAAGATGAGCCAAAGATGATTTGAAGATATCGCCGGTGTAATCAAGGTTCAGCATGAGCGACTGGACAATGAATATCTGAAACACTGGGCGCAGGAATTGGGCGTTAGTGATTTATTAGTGCGCGCCCTTGAATAAGCAATCGGAGAATAACCCTTCTCGAAACGAAGCAAAGAAGTTTATGGCATTCTTAAATCCACTTTTTTTAATCGGAGTGTTGGCCGCCGGGATACCCATTTTGGTGCATCTGGTTAGGCGCACGCGGGCGCAGAAGATGCTCTATCCGTCGCTCATGTTTTTACGCAAGATTGAGCAGAAGACCGTGCGTCGTCGTCACCTGCGTAACTGGTTACTGTTGCTGCTCAGATGCCTGGCGTTGATGCTGCTGGCGCTGGCGTTTTCTCGCCCCTATTTCACCAAACCGAATATTCAAGCTTCGACGGCGCGCGCCAATGGCGTGATTTTGATTGATACGTCGGCCAGTCTGCGCTACGCGGATTTCTTTGAACGCGCCAAAAAAGCCGCGCTCAATGTTACAGGCAATGCGGCCTCAGATGAACAACTGGCGCTGGTTGCTTTCGCACAAAGTTATGACATTTTGCGACCACTGAAAGCCGATAAAAGCGAACTCAGTGGCCTCATAGAGGGGCTTAAACCTTCGCTTGGCGCGACCGACTATTTGCAAGCTATTCAAGCCGCCGATTCGATTTTAAAAGAGGTCATCGGCAGCGAACGAAAGATATATTTAATCTCCGATTTTCAAGCGACGGGGTGGAATCGCGCCGCCGCGCAACCCAAACTTGCGCCCGATGTGAAGTTGCTCCCCATTGATGTTGGAGACACCGCGGCGACCAACCTGGCGATCACCGATGTCAAAGCTGAACCGGTCGTTTATGCGCAAAAGTACACTGGCAAATTAACCGCGACGGTCAGCAATTTCAGCAATGAAATCTTCGATGGCACGGTGGATTTCAAACTCAATGATCTGGCGGTCGAACGGCGCGAATTATCGCTGGATGGCGGCGCTTCAAAAAACATCGAGTTTACCGGCTTCAATGTCCCCGAAGGGTCAAACCGCGCGACCCTGGAAATTAGCGCAGATAAATTCCCGTTCGATAATAAAAACGCTTTTGTCATTCGCCGGGAAAATCAGACAAAAATCCTGGCGCTGGAAACCGCTTCACGCGGCCGCAGCGAAAGCCTCTTTCTGCAACAGGCGCTGCTGGCCGGCGAAAACAATCGCTTTGAACTGAATTTGAAAACTGCCGGAAGCGTGAACCCCAGTGAATTAAATGAGTATCGCGCCATCATTATCAACGATGTAGAAAGCCTCAGCGACCCGCTGGCGGCAGCAATTAAAACTTTTGTTGAGCAAGGCGGCGGGTTGATCGTGGCTTGCGGAAAGCATACTTCGGCGAGCGAATACAATCGCGTGTTTGCCAATGTTTTACCGGCGCAAATTTCCGATGTCGCACAGACCCGCGGCGGCTATGCGCTGATGAGTCAAATCAAAACCGACCATCCGGTATTCAGCGCCTTTACCAAGAGCGGGCGATTGACCTCAACGCGCGTGTACGCCTATCACCGCAGCGAACCCAAAGAGACGGCTGCCGTCTTAGCCGCGCTTGATGATGGCAGCCCTGTGCTCATTGAAGGACTCGCAGGGCGCGGCAAAGTGCTGTTGCTCACCACCACGCTCGACACCGCCTGGAATGATTTGCCCCTGACGCCCATGTTTTTACCGCTCATCCGACAGATGCTCGAACACCTGAGCGGCAATGAAGGGGCGATTTCATACAATGTCGGACAGGTGTTTACGGTGCCGCCTGACAAGGACGGCAACTTTCCCGCCATTGAAAATCCGAGCGGCGGACGCATAGACGATGCGCGCCGAACGTCGTCGGGAGAACTCGCGGTTGATGCGACGGAAACGGGATTCTACGGGTTACGCTATCGCGAGCGGGCCGATAACGCTGCGGTCAACCTAGATGCCAAAGAATCGGACTTTACCCGATTAAACCCGGAAGACCTGATTGCCAGCGTTTCGCCCAACCCGGATGAACAACTGCCGCAAGTTGCATCCGGCAAATTGAGTGAAGAAGAGGTGGAATCGAAACAGCGATTGTGGTTGCCACTCATTTTAATGGCGCTGTTGATGTTTGTAGCGGAGGCCATCCTGGCGCGCCGCATCCGCATCGCGAAGTTGGTAAGTTAAATAGAGCCGTTGCCTCAGGACGAGGCCGGCACCGGGCGCTCTATTTTTCCCGGATGACTAATTCGTTGTCTTGCAGGCGTCCAAGTTTGTCCGCGCGCGCGCGTTCAAGGAGAAAGGTTTTACCGGCAATCTCAAACTCGGTTGGCGCAATCTCGCCGGTCCCTGCGGTCCAGGAGATGACTTTCTCTTCAGAAGCAGTTTTGATCTTGAAATCGTAATAAAGAAACCCTCTCGGATATGGCGGCGATGAAACCCGCCGTTCGCCAGTAAATTCCAGGGTGAAATCGGGAAACTCGATTACCTTATCCGGTTCATATTTCGTAATCGCGCCATAGGCCGCCAGTTTCGGGTTGCCGGAGGCGCGACAATTAAAAAGGGTTGCCAGCATACAAAAGAGCACCAGGGTAATGATTGAATGATTCATTGATTCGAGTTCCACCTCGGCAATCGAATTTGCCCAAAACAATGGGCGCGATGCATTTTTGAACGATTGTTGGCGTCCGTGTCAAGCGATAGGTTTCACTGGGCTTGCAAAATTATTTTTATCCTGAAAGACTATTTGTGCGTTCCTTATAAAGAGAAATCCAGCCCTAAGAGAAAATCGGCAAAGCGGGGAAACTATTCAATAAATGGTTAGCCAACCGGTTGCCGAATGGCAGTACCACGACCAACGATGTCGGTCACAGTGGAGAGATTTCAGTTTGAAGTTTATACTAAGAAAAACTTCAGAGAGGAATTAGGCTATGCGTCCTCAGCAATCGAAAGTCAGCGAAGTCATCAACAAAGTTCGCGCGCGAATCAAAACTCGCCAGGTCTTATTCGGCACCCTCATCACGATGGTCACGGCGGCGACAGCGTTCATCTTAGCCGCTTACCTGGCCAATCGGTTTTATTACAAACCGAAATTGTTGGTAGGGCTCAGAATCTTACCGTTTCTGTTGACCCTGGCTTCGGCGGTGTGGTTGGTGATGTTGCCGCTCAGAAAGCGACTGGGAGATTTGCAAATTGCCCGACTGATTGAAGAGAAATTCAAGCTTGATGACCGCGTCACGACGGCCGTTGAATTTGCTGAAAATGAACAAGACGCTTCGCCCGCCATCCTCAATCGCTTACGTCAGGATGCCGATAGAGAGATTGTAAAGACCGACGTCAATCGCGTCGTTGACCCGCGCTATTCGTATGCTTACGGCGCCGGGTCGTTGATTATTTTAGCCGTATTAATTGCTGCGCTCGCGGTTTTGAAACCGGTGTCGAGCGGCATGAACAGGCTCTACGGCGGTTTTGAAGATATTGCCTCGGCCGACACGATGTTTATCGAAGTTCAGCCCGGCGACGCCAAAGCGCCGCGTGGTTCCGATCAGAAATTGAAAGCCCTGCTGCGAGGTTTTGATGCGACGGTCACGCAAATTTTTATTCGCAAACTGAGCGATACGAATTGGCTGGCAACGGCAATGGAACCGGCAAAAAATCAGGGCGAATATCAACACACGATATTCAATATTCAGGATTCGATTGTTTATTACGTAGAAGCCAACGGCATTCGCTCGCCCGAATACACCATGGAGGTGAAAGACCTTCCTTATGTCAAACAGATTGATCTGGTGTTGAACTTCCCGGCATTTTCCGGGATGCCCGCCAAGAAAATTGAAAACGGCGGCGAGATTGCCGCGCTCAAAGGAACCGTGGTTCACGTCGTTGCGATACTGAGCGCGAAACCGAAATCGGCGCGCATCGTGCTAAATGACGGCAGCAAATTTGAAATGTCGCCCGATTATGAAAACGCGCCCGAAAATGAAATCCGTTTCGTCGGGTCATTTACCGTAAGCAAAGCCGGAACCTATAAAATTGAACTCACCAGCGAAGACGGCGAACGCTACAACGGCTCGAACGAATTTGACATTACCTTGCTGGAAGACGCGCCGCCCACCGTCTTATTCGATAAGCCCGGACGCGATGCCAAAGTGACGAATATTCAAGAGGTCTTCACCCAGGCGCGCGCCGAAGATGATTTTGGCGTGGCTTCGATAGAACTCTTTTATCAGGTGAACGGTGGCGAAGAAAAACATGTCGCCCTGCAAGACCTCAAACGCGATGAGCCGAAAACGCTCACCGGTTCTTACACCTTCTTCCTTGAAGAATTTGGTTTACAGGTCGGCGATTTTGTTTCTTACTATGCCAAAGCGCGAGACAACAGCGGGCAGGAATCCACCAGCGACATCTACTTTATGGAAGTGCGCCCCTTTGACCGCGAATTTCGTCAATCGCAGCAACAGGGACAAGGGCAAGGCGAAGGCGAACAGGATTCCAACGCCTTGACGAAAAAGCAACGGCAAATCATCTCGGCGACATTCCGCGTGCAACGCGAAGAGAAAGGCTACACGCCCGAAGAGAAGGACGAAAATTTCGGCACCGTGACGCTCAGTCAGGAAAAGCTGAAAGGTGAAGCCGACCAGTTGATTGAGCGCATTCGGCGTCGCATGGGCGCGCAATTAAACAGCAATCAGCAATTCGCTCAACTCGTCGAATATCTCACGCAAGCCGCCAAAGAGATGGACGCGGCAAAAGACAAGTTAAAGGAAAAAAGCACCAAAGACGCCTTGCCGCCTGAGCAGCGCGCCTTGCAACAACTGCTGAAAGCCGAAGCCGTATTCCGCGAAATTCAGATTGCCCAAAATCAAGGACAGGGCAGCGGTCAGCAACAACAAAACGAGCGTGACCTTGCCGATCTGTTCGAGTTGCAACTCGATAAGATGAAGAATCAGTACGAGACCGTGCAGCGCCAACAGCAATCGCAACAAAGCCAGGAGCAGGATGAACTGGCGCGCAAGATGGAAGAGTTATCCAAGCGTTTGCAGAAGGAGTTGGAAGGCAAGCAGCGTTCGCAGGCGCAGCAACAGGGCGGTGGCGGCGGCGGATCCCAACGTCAGCAACAGGAGATGATTGACGAGTTGCAGAAGATGGCGCGGCAACTGGAGAAACTTTCGCGTGACCGTCGCGACCAGAAGATGCAAGAGGCGGCGCAACAACTCCGCCAGGCCGCCGAAGATTTGAAACGCGCGCAATCGCAATCGGCGCAATCGCAAAATTCGCAAGGCTCGTCCGGCAGTCAAGCGGATGCCAACTCGGCAATGCAACGCGCCCAACAAAGAATGCAACAAGCGCAACGCATGTTGAACAACTCGAATCAAGCGCGCGGGCAACAGAATGTTCAACAACTTCGTCAACGCGCCGAAGACGCGGTGCGCAAACAAAACGATATACAACGCGGCGTTGAAGAGATGTCACGCAGCGGGCAAGGCGCCAGCGGCGAGAAAAAAGAGCAGCTTGCTGACCGCAAGCAAGCGCTCGCCGATCAGGTCGCCGGGCTTGAGCAGGACATTGAACAGGCGGCTCGCGGCCTGGGGCAGGACAAACAGCAATCGGCTGACAAATTGCGCGAAGCGGCAAACGCCATTCGCCGCAATCGCATTCCCGACAGAATTAAACAGAACAATGAATTGATTGACCGGGGGTATCTCGATCAGGCGAAAGAACGCGAAAAGATTATTAAAGGCAACCTCGAAGAGGTCTTGAAGAATTTGCAAGCCGCCGAAGGCAATGCCAATCGTCGGCAAGGCGATGGCACGGAAGACGCGATGAATAAAGCCCGCGAGATTGCCGACAGCATCGAATCCCTGCGACGCCGAGGCGACGGCCAGAACGGTCAGCAGAATCAACAAGGTCAACCAGGGCAAAACGGACAGTCGGGTAATCCGCAGCAAAACGGTCAACCAGGCAGTCAGCAAGGGCAGCAAAATCAAAACGGGCAACAGTCCGGTCAGCAGAATCAACAAGGTCAGCAAGGACAAAATGGTCAACAAGCTGGCCGGCAAAATCAGCAAGGTCGTAATCAGCAAAACGGTCAGCAACCCGGCCGACAACAGGGAAGGCAACAAGGTCAGCAGGCCGGACGCCAAGGATCGCAAAGCCAACAATCCGGCCAACAAGGTCAGCAATCAGGGCAACAATCCGGTCAACAGGGACAACAAGGCCAACAATCCGGGCAGCAAGGTCAACAAGGCGGGCAGCAATCTGGTGGGCAGCAGGCTGGCGGACAACAGAGCGGGCAACAATCGCCGGGGCAGCAGGGCGGTCAGCAGCAGGCTGGCGGACGGCAAGCGGGCGGGCAGCAATCTGGTGGGCAGCAAGGCGGGCAACCGCGCGGCAATCAACGCAGCGAATCAACCAACCGCGAAATGCAATCCACCTTTCAAGGCGGTGGCGGTCCGCCGCGCACCGGTGATCGTCAACTCGACAGCGAACTCCGGCAACGCGAATCTGACCTCAAAGAACTCCGGCAGATGCTCGGCGGCAATAAGGATTTGGCGCAAGAGGTTGATCGCGCCCTCGATGCCTTGCGTCGCATTAATCCAGACCCGTTCAATGACCCATCGCAAATGGCGCTCCTCAAGAGTGAAGTCATTGACCCGCTCCGACAGATTGAATTTGAACTGGCGCGCCGGCTTGCGGCAAAACTCGGAAACCGCAACGGCGCGTTAAATGACGGCGAAGCGCCCGACCGTTATCGCAAACAGATTGAAGATTATTATCGCCGGCTGTCGTCACGGTCGCCGGGTGAAAAGAAATAAATCCGGTTTAATTGAAAATCGGGGCCAAGTAAAAGTGGCAATGGATTATCGAAAGCTGGAGGGTTACGCCAATCTGGTGGCCCACCTGCTTGGCGAACTTTGCGGCTCTTTGCTTTTTGGCGAGTAATAAGATGGGTTCTCGCCCGAAGCAAGCGCCAGGAGCGCCAAGGATTTTGCGGTGTAACGGAAGGCTTTTCTGCTATGGTTCAAGCTAATGATATTAAATTGAGGTATGCAGATGAAATTGAGAGCGTTGATTATTTCAGCAATTATCTTAATGATGGGTTCAACGACCGTCGCGCCGGCAACGCAGGCCAAAGACCATAAAGAGTTTGCCGCGCTGAGCGCCAGACTCTCGGAAGGCGCGGGGTTTTTCGATTCGGATAATTTAATCTCGAACGAAACCTCGTACCTGCATGTTTTTGGGAAACTCTCGGAGTATAAACTGCGAGGCGGCGTGTATCTCGGCGTGGGCCCGGATCAGAATTTTACCTATATCGCCAAAATTCGCCCGACGCGCGCCATCATGATTGATATTCGCCGCGACAATCTGTTGCAACATTTGCTTTTCAAAACCCTCTTTTTACAGGCGCGCAATCGCATCGAATATCTTTGTCTGTTTTTCGGCAAACCGTTCCCGAAAAATAAAGGTTGGGAAGATAAAGACATCAAGAGCCTCGTTGAATATATTGATTCAACGCCATCTGACCAGAAGCTTTTTGATAAAACGTTAGAGACCGTGCGGCGCGAAGTGCAAAAGTATGACATCAAACTTTCGGAAACCGATTTGCGGTCCATCGAAACCGTGCAACAGGCTTTCTACAGCGCCGGGCTTGATATTCGTTATTCATCGCATAATCGTCCGCCGCGCTCCATCTATCCGACCTATCGCGATTTGCTTTTGGAAAAAGATTTGTCGGGACAGCAGAACAATTACCTTTGCAAAGAAGAGGACTGGCAATTTTTAAGGAAAATGCAGGAGCAGGATTTGATTATCCCCTGCACGGGCGATTTAGCCGGTCCGGGAGCAATGAAAGCGATTGCCAAATACGTTAACGACCTGAAAGAGAAGGTTTCGGCCTTCTATGTTTCAAACGTCGAGTTTTACGTTCATCGTCAAGGGCAGTACGATAAATTTATTGAAAACGTCGCGGCGCTGCCGACCGATAAAAACAGTATGATGATTCGCAGCTATTTTAATTATTACGCGCCGCTGCATCCGCAATACGAGCCCAACCATTTCAGCACGCAACTGCTGCAGCGCATCGAAGATTTGTTGAAGATGTGTAAGGCCGGCGAATGCGAATCGTATGAAAATGTAGTGACCAAATATTCGATTCCTTTGCACTGACTGCTGAGAACTTCTATGTGCTGGAGTTTCGGCACCAGGCTAAACAAAGAGTTTTTACTATTAGAGGCGGGACTCATGCCGCCTCTAACTTTTTTTGACCGATTGGGAGCATGAATGAAGGTTATTATTCTAGGCGATGTGGTTGGCACACCCGGCCGCACCGTGTTATGTCAATCGCTTCGCAAACTGAAAGAAAAACACGAAGCCGAATTTATTATCGCCAATGTCGAAAACGCGGCTGATGGGGCAGGCATCGCGGCAAAAATCGGCGATGAAATTCTCGCCGCCGGCGTGGATGTAATGACTTCCGGTAATCACATCTACGATAAAAAAGAGGGCATCGCCTATATCGAAAATCAACCGCGCCTGTTGCGTCCGGCTAACTATGCGGTGGATACGCCCGGGCGCGGCGTCTGGGTAGGGTCAACGGAATCGGGAACCCCGGTTGCCGTGCTGAACCTGCAAGGGCGGGTCTTTATGCCGCCGACCGATTGTCCGTTTCGTATGGCGGATAAACTGATTGAAGATGTCAGCACGCGGGCGCGCATCATTATCGTTGACCTGCACGCCGAAGCGACTTCGGAAAAAGTGGCGATGGGACGTTATCTCGATGGGCGCGTGTCGGCGGTTGTCGGAACGCATACGCATGTGCAGACCGCCGATGAACAGATTTTTCCGAAGGGCACCGCTTACATCAGCGATTTAGGCATGACCGGCCCGCACGACAGCGTCATTGGCGTACAAACTCAGGTGGTCATTCAACGGTTTCTGCGCGGCATGCCGAATCGTTTTGAAACCGCCGTGGGCGATGCCCGCGTGAATGGGGTCGTCATCGAAATAGACGAGCGCACCGGCAAAGCTGTTACAATTGAACGACTCAACAATTGAGGAGAAAATGACGGTTTAAAGAAGTCGCCTGATGCCTGAACAATAGGTAATCACACAAGAAGTTTGATTTCCTTTGCAACGGAAACGGCGGATTTTCTTCGCCTCGCTCATCTGAATGATCGGCATTTTCTGCAAAATCGCAAGTTGACCTTTGCCTTTTCTCCAAGCAGATATTCCTTTCTAAGAGGATAAATCAACCCTCATCATTTCCTGTGGCAATAAAATCAATTCTGGTGTTATTTCTTCCCCAAATTTGTTGAACTTTTTAACGTGTATTCGTCGTGCACAACACATCTTCATAAGCGCACAGCAGAACGCGCTTGGGTTTTTGCGGCAAGATGATTTCCAAATCTTTCGTCGTACTATTGCCAGCGATGGCAACCGAACCGAGACGCATGATTTTGCCGTCGAAGTCTAAATAAATCGGCACCCGCATTTTGAACGCCTCATCCACGTTGCTTTGTGTGATTTTCAATTTTAATTTGGTCTTTCCCCCGTCTGCCGCTTCCAAAGTGTAGTCCAATTTATAATCCGGCATAGAGGTTCCATATACCCACTCGTTGAAAAACCACGCCATGCTCTTTCGGCCATCCAAATCCATATCCGCCGTCATATGCTTTTCAACGATGCGCTGAAAATCCTGCGTCGAAACATTCTGGTTGTAATGGGTCTTCACGAAATCTTTCATCATCGCTAAAAAATTCTGGTCGCCGGTCTGTCTATCCCACATCATCATGCGAATCATGTGGAGAATGAACGCCCCCTTCGGGTAGAGAATCGCCTGCGCCACGCCGGCGAATTTCGGTGAACTCAGCCGATAGCCCATATAGACCGAGCCCACATCAATCGGGCGTTTGCCATATTGATTTTTGGCGACGATGCGTTCGCGATGCTCTCGCCAGAGCTCGATAAACTTTTCGTTTTTATAGACCACCTGGGCGAACAGCGAAGCGGAAAAATCGGCAAAGCCTTCGCTCATCCACTGGTCGCGGTACGATTTCCAGCCGATGACGTGCCCCCACCACTGGTGCGCGACTTCGTGCGGACCGACAATCTTGAAAAAATTGTTGGCCCTGTCCATTCCCAGTTGATGGCGGATGGTGCCGTCTAAAAAAGCTGTAAGCGGCATATAAACCAGCATCGGCCAGGCTTGCCCGAATGAGGGATACGGTTGTTGCGTCATCGCCAGCCGGCCATAAGGCAGTTGGCCAAACATGTCCGTGAATAGCTCGATGGAAAGCTGCGCTTCGGCGCGCGCTTTACCCATCATACTGGTGGTGTTCAGTGAACCGATAGTCAAGGGAATCGCAATGCCCTGACTTTGCGCTTGTTCAACCCGGCGCTGGAATTCTTTCAGGTAATCGGGAATGTCTTTGTTGGCATAAGTCTCTATGGTGTATTTGGTCTTCTCTTCGATGAGGGAATCCTTTTTGAACCGGCCGTAATTAAACCCCGCGACGGCGAGCGGCACCTCGGTTTTCCAGCGCGTCACCATCTTCTCATCTTCGACGGCTTCGCTAACGGGTTGACCGGTTGCCACCATCGTCAGGTCTTTGGCGGTTCTCAGGGTCATCTCAAAGGTGGCGCGGTCTTCGCCGAACCCGGCGGTGTTCGGATACCAGTTCGAGCGCGTGACCAGCGTGAAATTCCCGCCGCCGCTATCCATCACCGCATCATCGCCGGCGTATTCAAAGGTCAGGGAAAATTCCTGGTCTTTCTTTAACGGCTCGGCAAGCACGACGTAAAAATCCGCGTCCTGCTCTTTGTCTTCCTGAATGAAGCGCAGCGCCCGACCCTGGTCATCGGTGACTTTACTGACGCGAAGTTTGGCGAAGAGGTCGAAAGGTAACACGCGTAGGCCATCAGCCAGGGCTT
>JBIOWC010000185.1:0-11388 GCA_044868105.1 Blastocatellia bacterium | reverse complement strand
GGCGCGTTTTTCATTCGTATCCAAGGGCGGCGCGCCCACCGGGTCTACGCTTATGCCATCGGCTGCAAAGGTCGCAAGCCAGGCTTCTTTATCCATTGCGCGGGTCGCTGCAAAATAGGCGGCAACGCTCTCTTTCATCTGTTCGGGGGTTGGCAAAGTTCATCTCCTTTCAAGATAAGGGCTGAGAACGGAGTCAGGTAAGCAACGATGAATGATGCAGGGAAGCCTTGAATCTTTATTCATCGTTCAGCGCTCCGACTCTTCTCAACTCTGCATTACGCATCACCCTTAATCATCGGATTGCTCTCTGTATCGGTAGGGGCTCGCGCCTCTAGCGCGAGCCCCTTCCGAGGGAGGTACTGAGTTTGCAACCGGATTGAAATCACTTCTTCGCGCCGAGTTGTTTAAGCAGTTCGCGCACTGCGGTATCGAGTTGCGAATCCTTGTCGGTGTAGGTTTCGCCGATGGGGCGCGATACGGGAACGTCAACCGGGCGCGGCGCCAACTCCATATCTTTGCCATTGCTGTCTTCGATCTTCATGCGTGGCACACGAAACGTCGAGCCGTCCATCAGCCCTAAGTTCCAGGTGTAGATAATCCAACCCGAAGTCGGTTCGCCAACCACTTTGCCGAGTTTTAAGGCGCGATAACCTTCGGTAAAATCTTCGGCATCGGAGAGCGAATGTTGATTGGTGATTAAAATCGTCGGCAGTTCCAGGGCGCGTTGCCCGTTCATCGTGCGCATCGGCGATGCCGGATAGCCGCGCGACGTCATGGTGATGTAACCGCGCCGCGCAAACACATCAATGGCATAGACGTTGACGAACCCGCCGTTGTTATTGCGAATATCCACGACCACGCCTTCGCGTGTGTGATTGTTGGCATCCAGGTCAACATAGAGTTGTGCAAGTGAGGCATCGGACATATCCGGGATATGCACATAGCCCAGACGGCCGTTACTGGCGCGCTCCACATAGGCGCGATTTTTGGCGACCCAATCGCGATAGAGCAGCCCGAGTTCGGTGCCTTGCGAAGCCGGTTTGACAATGACCTCGCGTTTGCTTGCGCCATCGGCTGAGGCCGCAAGGGTGAGCGATACCCGACGATTGGTTTTATTGGTTAAGAGTTCGTCGAGGTTGGTGCGGGCGTTTATTTCCGTACCCTCAACGGCGATGAGGTATTCGCCGGATTTGATGTTCGCTATGGCTGCGGGGGTGAGCGGAATAACCTCTGTGATGCGCAATCGCCCCGCCGCTTCATAAGCCGCGCGGTCAAACCTCAGGCCCAGTCTCCCGACCGGCGAAGCCTGGTTGGCTTGATTGAACGGCGCGTTGATACCCAGATGCGAGGCGTTCAATTCGCCAATCATCAGGTTAATCAAGCGGCGCATTTCATCGCCGGTTTTGGCTCCCGCGATGCGCGGCGCATATTCGGCGCGCACCGCTTCCCAATTCGCGCCATGATAATTCGCGTCGTAAAAATTATCTCTCAGTAGTCCCCACGCCTGATTGAAGACTTCGAGCTTTTCTTTGGCAAAATCCACATCCATTTCAGCGCTGACCGCCAGCGGTCGCACTTGCCGGTTATCCATATTGACAATATTGATGCGTCCGCCTTCGAGGTAATAGACCTCTTTACCATCGGGGGTAAATTGCGCGTCGCCTTTAAAACCGGGAGTTGAAGTCAACTGCCTGGCAATGGCCGGTTCGCGCGAAAGTTCATCCAGCGAATAGGTGTAGATATTGAACTGTCCGGCCGCGCCGGCCAGCAACAGTAACACCTTGCCGTCAGGACTAATCCTCAAGGAGTTGACATCCACGTCAACCGGCAAGATGGTTAAGCGGCGATTGATGTCATCGAAAACGATGTCAACCGGTTTCGAGGGTTCTTTCTTGGGCTCTTCTTTATTCGCTGCTGCCGGTTCGCGGGTCTCTTGCGGCTGCGGTCTGGGCGGCGCGTTACGCGGCGCGGTGTCTTTGAATAAATCGGTGAATTGGTCTTCGCGGAATTTCGGGGTGCGCAAGGTCAAATCAACGCGGGCGACATTGGCGGTCTCGGTGCGTTGACTGGTGTTGAACAAAATATAGGTGCCATCGGGACTCCAAGCCATGGCGTTGCTGAAGACATTGCCTAAAAAGGTCACGGGACGGCTGGCGCCGCCGGCCGCAGGAACGATATGAATATTTTTGAAAGCGCGGTCGCCAACATTCATAAATGCTACCCAACGGCTATCCGGCGACCAGGCAAGCGGACGGTCTGCATCAAAGGGTGGGCGGTCGAGAAAGCCTGTGGCGAGCTGGCGCTCTTGTTTCGATTCCACGTCAATGACGCGCAACTCCTGAGCGTTGCGGATGAAGGCAATCATCTTGCCATCGGGCGAAATTGCCGGCAACGTGTCGCTGCCGGCGCCGCTCGTCAACTGGGTCTCCTGGTTCTGGGTGAAGTCATACGAGAAGATGTGCGGCGCGCCGTCACGCGCCGAAACATAAACAATCTTTTTGCTGTCGGCAGACCAGATGACGTGCGATTCGGGCGCCGCCGTTTGGGTGACCCGCGTGGCCTCGCCGCCATCTTTGGCGGAGGCCGCGAAGACTTCGCCGCGCGCAATGAGCGCGACCTTCTTGCCGTCGGGCGAAAGCGCGAGGTCGTTGAATTGATTAAGCGTCAGGTGTTCAACTGAAGCCGCCGAAGCTGCGCCGCGCCGGGTGATTTTTATTTCGCTCGCTTGATTACTTGCGGTGTCGAGTTTCCAGATGCCGAAATCTCTTTCAAAAACCATGGTTTTACCGTCATAAGAGAGGGTCGGAAAGAGCACGCGCCCGTCTTTGAATTGGGTGAGTTGTTTGGCGGGTCCTTTGAGCGGGCGCGTCCAGATGTTTTGCGCGCCGCTGCGGTCTGAGACGTAATAGAGGCTCTTGCCATCGCCGCTCCACATCGCCCACAACTCTTTGGCGCCACCTTCGGTGAGGCGTTCGTAAGCATTGGCTTCGCCTTCGCGCATGAGCCAGATTTCCGATTCATCCAAATGCGAATGACCTTTGCGCCACCATTGCCCCGAAGCATTGCCGCGCGCATTGAAAGCGAGGGTTGACCCATCGGGTGAAGGGGCTGCAAAAAATTCATTGGTGTAACGGTCGGCGGTGACTTGCATAGGCGTGCCGCCTTCGCTCGCGACGCGCAGGATGTCGCCGCGTCCCGAAATATCTTTGCTGCCGGAATGGAAATAAATCCATTTACCATCGCGCGACCAATTGTTGAGCTGGTCGCCTGCGTCATCGAAGGTCAGGCGTTTTAAATCGCCGCTGTCCATCGTCAGGATATAGATGTCGCCATTGCCGGTGCGGGTTGAGATGAAAGCGAGGCGTTTGCCATCCGGCGAATAGAGCGGCCGCGATTCAGTTGCCGGATGCGAGACCAAAAGGCGCGCTTCGCCGCCGGCGGCTGGCACCGTCCAGATGTCGCCGCCCGATACGAAAGCGACTTCATTGCGGTCAGGCGATATCGCCGGTTCGTAAAATGACGGCAGCGCCTCTGGGGGTGCAGACTTTGCGCCTTGTGCCGCTGTTCGGTGTAAAGGGGCGCTGGCGAGCAGAACGATAAGCGCCGCCGTGAAGCAGAAAATCCTTTTGAAGTGATGCATGGGAATCCTCCGAAAAGCCTGTGTGCTTATTGTGAATTTCAAAAAGGTTTGAAATTCAAATCCTTTTGAATTTCAAACCCTCTGCCACAGGCGCAAGAAAAATAGCCGGACGGGCAAGATTTGGAACCGGGTAAAGGGTTTTTGCCCGGTGCAGGCGCGCCACCATTTTCCGCCGCTTCAACGCGGATATGAACCGGGCTGCCAATTCCAGAGGTGAACCCGCTGACTATTTTCTGACCGCCCAGTTAAGGCGAGGGCGAATTTCAAAGGTCTAATCATTTTTTGCAAACGGAAAGCCGACTGGGAAAGATAAATTACCATTGCGGCGTAGCCGGAGTCACACGGGAAACGCGCGAAAATCATAAAACTTGACAAGAAAAAGAGCGGCTGGCTATAGTCTCAGCGTTGTTCTTTCATAATTGGGAGGTCGTTCAATGGTAGGACTGCGGTCTCTGGATCCGCCTATCGGGGTTCGAATCCCTGCCTCCCAGCCATCATTTTCAAGGGTTTAAGGGCCGCCGTCGCGCGGCCTTTTCCTTTTGTGCGCGGTTTGTGCACCGACTCAGGAGAACTCAGCAACACACAACTCAAGACAATGGAATAAGCTCGCACCCGATTCGCGTCGGCGACACTGTGCTGCGCGGCTTCTTGGACAACGCGCCGATGCCGCGGGCTTACCAGCGCTACCAGGAAAGGGTGGAGGACGGCACCTTTCGTGAGGGCGCCGAGATACCGCTGGAGGAGATGATGTGAGGATCCCCGCCGCTCACTATTCTGCCATCCACACCTCGCCCATGCCGCCCGCGCCGAGTTTGGAGAGAATGCGGTAATGCGAAAGAGTTGTGTAGGCCAACAATTCTGTCATCCAGTTTTTCAGCTTACTCCGGAAAGCCGACCTTCTTCAGCAACTCCCGAAAGCGGGGGTCGCAGCGCAGCGGATCGAATTTCAGATCCACTTTCAAGAAGGGCATCCATACCGCTCGCTCATGGTCGGCCTTGTCAAGCCACACAAGGGCTTGCTCGTTATCACCGAGTCCCGCATAAATCTGCGCGAAGTGAAGAGCGGTTACGTATTCCCGATTCGATCGCTTCTCTAACTCATTCAGAATCTCCAGCGCCTTGTGGTGGTCTCCGGATCTCGCGTACAGGTAACCCGCGGTTGATAAGGCATGAGGGTCGTTGGCTGCCTGCTGTACCCTCTCGATCGTCGCGATGGCCGAAGCGAAGTCGCCCTGCTGTTCATAGACCTCAGCGAGAAAGCTGTAGGCGATTGAGTAGTTCGGATTCAGCTCGAGCACTTTTCGAAATTGTTCAATGGCGCGCTCAGGTTGTCGCGACCAGTGGAAGATAATGCCAATGCCGCTATTGATCGTGTCGGACAGCGGATCAAACTCCAGAGCCCGCTGCAACTCTTTGAGACTTTCATCAAAGCGCCCCATCAAGCCCAGATACCAGCCATACCACATATGAATAAGAGCGCTGCCAGGATTGAGAGCCAGGGCGCGTCTGAACTCGGACTCCGCGCCGATAAAGTCCCAGTCATAATACATCTTGATGATCGCCAGCGAAGTGTGAGCTTCACCAAGCGCGTCGTCGAGTTCCAATGCCCTCATCGCTGCTTCTCTCGCCTTAGGCATCCACTCACTGGGGGCAAAAGAGAAAAAGGACATTTCGGTGTAAGCGACGGCCAGCCCTGCGTAAGCCGATGCGTAGCGCGCATCGAGGGCGATGGCCCGATTGAAACTTTCAATGGCTTTCTGAAAACCGTCCGGCGTAAACCTGCCGAAGTGTGAAAGACCTCGGAGATAAAACTCGTGTGCTTCCGGGTTCCTGGTGTGATGCTTCAAGATGGCGGCTTGCTCTTCGCCAAATAGCTTCACCTTCAGCGCCTCGGCCAACGCAACGGTGATCTCATCCTGCACGTCAAAGATGTCTCTCATCTCACGGTCGTAGCGCTCGGACCAGAGATGATAACCATCCGCCGCGTTAATCAGCTGGGCAGTAATTCGCACGCGGTTGCCGGATTTTCTCACGCTGCCTTCCAGAATTGTCTTCACATTCAGGGCCTTTGCGATCTCGCCGACCGCCGCATTTTTGCCCTTGAATGAGAATGTCGAGGTGCGGGCGGCGACCTTCAATTCATCGATCTTCGCCAGCGCATTGAGGAGTTCTTCCGCCAGGCCGTCGCAGAAGTATTCGTTGTCAGGATCATTGCTGATGTTGACGAAAGGCAGGACAGCGATGGAAGGCGCCGGATCGCGCCGCGCCGCGCCCGTTGTTTGTTGCAGTTCATCCAGCAATGCTTTGGCCTCTTGCAAATCCGCGGTGTCGAAGCCTTCGCTGAACCAGCCATAAACCGCGGCGAGCCTCTGTTGCGCTTCGATGATTTTGCCTTGTCGTTGCCACAACCGCGCGAGGCTCATCATCGCACGGAGTTCCAGTGATTTCGCCTGTTGCCGCTGAGCAACCTTGATGGCCTGGTGAAAACATTCTTCCGCCGCTGCTTGAGGGGCTTCGGACTTCAACAGCAGTTCTCCCCTGAGCCGGTAAATCTCCGCTTCGAAAAAGCGCTCCCCATATTGCTCGGCAAAGGCCAGCGCTTCAGCCAGCAGGCTTAGCCCTTCCGCAAGCTGGCCCGTGGCTCCGCACGCTTCGCCGAGCAGCGCCAGATAGCGTGACCGTTGCAGATCAGCTTCAATGGCATGCATGGCAGTGATGCCTTCGCGCATCTGCGCCACCCCTGCGGCTCCCTGTCCCGCCGCGACCAGCGCCCACCCTCGGCAAATGTAGCCATTCGCCAGCCATTGCGGAAAGCCGTGCTCCGTACAAATGGCGAGGCAGTCTTCAGCCATTTCCCTGACGCGCTGATGTTCCCGCCGGCCGATGTGTAACTCGGCGGCCATGAAGGTGGCGAGCGCCAGCCCGTAGGGGGAAGCGTCCCGTCGGGCGAGCGCCAGCGCCTCATGACTCTGTTGCAATGCCTGCTCGGGATAGCCCAGATTCCACCGCGACCAGGCGCCGATGAAAAGACCGATCATTGCGGGGTTTTCAGCCGCATGAACGACCGCCTCCCCATCGTGTGGTTGCGGATTCCAGATGGCCAGCAGTTCTTTTGAATGCACACAAGCCGAGGTGAACTCCCCCCGATATTTGAGGACTGACGCCATGATCTGGTGAGCCCGGACCATGGCAGCCGGGGCTTTGGCGCGAGCCAGCGCCAGGAATTCCTCTCCCAACTCCAGCGCCGTGTTGTTATCCCCGCCAATCAGATAAGACCGCCATTGACCGTACATGATCGTCAACAGCTCTGGCGGATCGCCGAGTTGCTGCGCCAGTTCCCTGGCGCGGGTGAAAAGTTCTCTGCTCTCCTGGGAAGCCAATCCCCGGCAAGCGCCCAGCGGCACCGATAGGGTGATTTGCAGAGCCAGTTCCTGCCGCGTGCGCGCGGTCGTGTCCGGCACCGATTTGAGCAGCCCCAGTCCGCGCCGCGCCAGTACGATGGCTTCCTGATAGGCAAAGACCCGCGTGTCATGTTCTGCCGCGAGCCGGTAATATTCCGCGGCGCGTGCATACTCCCGCCCGGCTTCATAGAGCGCCGCCAGTTCGTTGGCCACACTCGTTCGCTGTGCGCCGTAAAAACCTTCCATCGTTTGCGCAACTTCGCGGCTAAGCGTGGCCTTACGAGTAGCTCTGAGCGAAGCATAGAGCGCGTTCTGATACAGCACGTGCACGAAGCGATACTTGAGCGTCAAGGTGTGATTCGGGAATTCGTTTTCACTCGTCAGTTTCACGAACGCAAACACCCGCTCCAGCTTTTCCAGCCGTTCTTCCACTTCATCGGCGTCAAGCTTCAAGACCTGAGCCACGACCGCCGAATCGAACTCGTAGCCCTGCACACTCGCACAGGTGAGCAGTTTGCGGTCGTCTTCACTGAGTTGCGCAAGCTTGCGCTCGATCATCCCGCGCACCGATTCCGGCAACTCGCGTTCGATGTCGGGCAACGTTTGCGCCAGCATCCACACGCCGCTGGTTTGCGCAATCACGCCGCGATCTCGCAGGTAACGCACCAGGTCAGCCATAAACAACGGATTGCCTTCCGTCTTCGCGTGAATCAGACGGGGAAACTCGGCAGGAAAACGATGCTGCGGGAATTCGAGGCTGAGATATTGCGCGATTTCGGTTTCGTTCAAGAACTCAAGCTGCAACTCCCGACAGTAGCCCCGCGCCTGCAAATCAGGCTTGATCTGCAAGAACGGGTGCTTGGCGAGCAGCATGTCCGAAGGCCGATAAGTCACCACGATCAGCACCCGCAGCGCATCAAACTTCCCGGCGAGAAAACTCAGCAGATCAATCGTCGAGACATCGGCCCAATGCAGGTCGTCAAAGAAAATCACGAGCGGTCGAGTTTGTGCGATGGCTTGCAGGTACGCTGCCAACTCGCGCTTCATGCGCTCCTGCGAAGCGGCTTTGACCTCGGCCAAGAGCTTTTGCGCCTCGCTGTCTTCGCCACTGACGGAAGCGACCTGCGCGTACCAGGTCGGCGCAAGCTGGCGCATCGGCGCGGCGCGGTTGGGATCGTCGCGCAACAACGCATCCAGCGCTTCGAGCAACGGCAGGTAGGCTTCCGTGCCTGCCAGGCGCTCCGAACAACGACCGCGCGCAATCGTGCTTTGCTTGTCAGCCGCAAGCTCGGCGAGGAAATCTTCGACGAGCGTCGTCTTGCCTATGCCTGGCTCGCCCGCTACGCACAATAACGAGCCGCCCCCTGCATGAGCTGTGTTGAAAGCCGCGCGCAATTCGTGGCGTTCGCGTTCACGACCGACGGTGTGCCGGGCGGGAATGGATGGGACGGAGGGGACAGGGTGGGGGGCAAGAATGAGCGTTGCGCCCTCGCGCTCTGCCGCTCTGTCGCCCTGTCGCTCAATCTCAGGCAGACGCTGTGCAACTTCGCTGGCCGTTGGGCGCTCGTTCGCTCCCTTTGCCAGCATCCGCAGAATCAAATCATTGAAAGCAGCGGGGAGTTCTGGCTGTAGGCTGATTGGCGGCGCAGGCGTTTGCAAGGTGATGGCGTGCAGATAACCGACCAGCGTGTCGGCGTTGAACGGATGCCGCCCCGTCGCCAGTTCGTAGAGCACAATGCCAAGCGCGAACACATCGGACGGATGACCTACGTTCGCGCCGCGTGCCTGTTCTGGCGACATATACGCAACGGTGCCCATCACCGTCCCCGGCGTGGTCTGCTGGGCGAGGGTCGCGGCTTCGCCATCACTCTCGGTCGCAGGCCGCAAACGTGCTAATCCAAAATCGAGCACCTTCACGTAGCCGTCCTCGCGCACCATGATGTTGTCGGGCTTGATGTCGCGGTGCGTGATGCCGGCGGCGTGCGCGGCGCTCAAGGCCCTTGCCATCTGAGTGCCAAGCGCCAACAACGTTTCAAGCGAATGATCTTCGGCGATCATACTCCGCAGGGTTCGGCCCGCCACCAGTTCCATCACGATGAAGCGCCCGGCTTCGCATTCGCCGATGTCATAGACGGCGACGATGTTGGGATGACTGAGCGCGGAGGCCGCCTGCGCTTCCTGCTCGAAGCGGCGCACGCGCTCGGCGTCAGCGGTCAGTTCGGCAGGCAGCAGTTTGAGCGCAACCTTGCGCTTGAGGCGGGTGTCTTCGGCCAGATAGACCTCGCCCATGCCGCCCGCGCCGAGCTTGCTGAGGATGCGGTAATGCGAGATGCTCGGGGAAACCATCACGCCTCGTTGAGTAAGAGGGATACCTGAGTGCGCCAGAAGGGAAGCCGTTGGTCGCAGGAGAATAAAGGCCCCCTTCAGCCGTGACATTATACAGAGTTAGCGGCAGAAGGGAAGGGCGGCGGCCGAACTATTCTCTACCGGATATGCCGCCGATCCGGAGCACCGCCCAAAACAGCTTGCGTGCACACCCGATGGACTTGCTCATCTTGGTGCACCAGATGCGCACCAACGCAGTCGCACGGGATGAAACCAGATGGCACAGGAGCGAAGAGTACGGGCTTGAAAGGCATAACGGAATCAAAGGAAAGAGCCCGGAATCAACCTCACCAGAACGTAATGAAACAGCGCCGGCGCGGTCTCTAGATCCGCCTATCGGGGTTCGAATCCCTGCCTCCCAGTTCTTTCTCTTTCAGCTATTTACAATCTTCAGTTTCTTTTCTCCTTCCTCCCGTGTGACCGTAATGTGACCGGGTTTGAGTAAAACCGCTTCTACAGCGCGTTTTTTGCCCGCTTCGGTTGCCTGAACGTACCCTTCAGTCGTGGTGATCGATTTGTGCTTAAGGCAGAGGCGCCATGCACTCCGCTTCGGTCGCCTTTATGTCTATTTAAACCAAGGACAGGTCGAACTTGATAAGTTACAAGAAGCCTTTCAATGGAACAAAGAGGTTATTACCTCTTTCCTGGATATGAAGCCAGAAGTAATTACCGAGACGATAATTCAGAAGTTGATAGATGCCGCAGCTAAATCTCCGACTGAATCAATAAAAGCCATTACTGAAACATTACTTACCGTGACTAATAAAGGTAAAAGTGAAAAATAGTAGTTCAGCAAGCTCGTCGAAGGGCTTAATCTGTTTTATAAATAATTACTCAAATCCGTAAATCGGCCGGCTCCAAACTCCTGACCATAATCAAACGAGAACGCGCCTTAAAGAGTTAACACCTTACCGAAGGTTTGAATCCCATCATATTGATTAAGTCGTCACTTCGCTATCAATATCAACTCATCGCTCCTATTGACAATCTATACGAACAAGGTGTATCTACAACCTATAGAAAATCTATAGGAGTAGAAGCGTGAAAGCAAAAAAAGCGAATTTATTGCAGGGGACGCTTGACTTACTGGTACTCAAAGTTCTGGCTCTTGGCCCCTTGCACGGGCTTAGCGTATCGAATCGTATCGAGCAGATCACCAAAGGAACGTTTCAGGTCAAACCCGGCTCGCTGTTCCTTGCCCTGCATCGCCTGGAGGAGGCGGGCTGACTTCAAGCCTCCTGGGGCGAGTCCGAGAACAATCGCAAGGCTAAGTTTTATCGGCTGATCAAAGCCGGGCAACGGCAACTTAAGGATGAAACTGAAAATTGGCAACGCCTTTCGCGGGCAGTTGCCAGTGCCCTCAACGCTTCATAAGGAGAAGAAACCATGCCCATACGCACGCGATTTAAGAGCCTCTGGCGCAACCTCTTCAGGAAGGATCGAGTTGAACAGGAGCTTGCGGAAGAAGTGCAGGCTTATTTAGAGATGCTCATCGAGAGTAAGGTCAAAGACGGTATGAAACCGGAAGCTGCGCGCCGTGCGGCGTTAATTGAACTGGGGGGCGTCACGCAAATCAAAGAGGGTGTGCGGGAGGTCAGAACGGGGCAGAAATTGGAGACGCTGTGGCAAGACCTGCGTTACGGCACGCGCCTGCTTTTAAAACATCGAGGGTTCACCATCACGGCTGTGCTCAGTCTGGCGCTCGGCATTGGGGCGAATACCGCCATTTTCAGTTTGATTAACGCCGTCCTGCTCAAGATGCTTCCTGTTGACCACCCTGAGCAACTCTATTTTATTAACAATGTCGGGCCGCAAAGGCCGAATGGTGGTGCGCCGCCTTACCCCTGCTTTGAGCGGTTTAGGGATCAAAATCAATCTTTCACGGATGTGGCAGCATTCGCTCGGCGTGACCTGATGATTATCAACATTGATGGTCAGAGGGAAGAGATTACCGGCCAATTT
>JBIOWC010000184.1:0-12350 GCA_044868105.1 Blastocatellia bacterium | reverse complement strand
CTTTCCCAGGGGAATCCTTCTTTACGGCTTGACGGCGACTTTAAGTACGCCGTCAAGTCGTTCGCCGAAAATCCTATAGCCTTTAGCGATCTCATCGAGCGAGACGACGTGGGTTAGCAGAGGTGTGAAATCAACTCGCCCATACTTAACTACTTCCATCAGCCTGCGCATACGCTCTTTGCCTCCGGGGCAAAGCGTTGTGACAATGCGGTGATCGCCGAGCCCTGCAGCAAATGCTTCGTAAGGCATTTGGAGTTTGCCCGAATAGACTCCAAGGCTAGACAGTACGCCGCCAGGTCTAAGGCTGCGAAGTGCGGATTCAAAAGTCTGCTGCGTACCGAGCGCCTCGATGGCCACGTCTGCGCCGTCTCCGGTCAGACGTTTTATTTCGGCGACGACATCCACCTGGCGATAATCGAGCACCACATCGGCTCCCATGCGACGCGCCATGGCCAGGCGGTTCTCATCACCGTCAACGCCGATGATGAGTGATGCGCCCATCAGCTTGGCGCCGGCCGTTGCGCATAATCCAATGGGGCCTTGGGCAAAGATGACCACGGCATCGCCGATGCGTACGCCGCCTGATTCCGCCCCGCTGAAGCCCGTCGAAGCGATATCGGCAAGCAGCACGACTTGTTCGTCCGTTAACTCATCAGGGATCTTTGCCAGGTTTGCTTGCGCAGCCGGGACGAGCAGATATTCAGCCTGTGCTCCGTTGATGGTGTTGCCAAAACGCCATCCTCCAATTGCTTCATACCCTGCGCCATGGCCGCATTGGGAAAGATGTCCGGAAAGACATCCGCGGCACTGTCCACACGGTGTGATCGCACCGACAAGCACGCGGTCACCTATTTCATAGCCGGTCACCCCAGGTCCGAGTTCTTCTATTACACCTACTGGTTCGTGGCCGATAATCAGGCCTGACTTCACAGGGTATTCACCGCGCACGATGTGAAGATCTGTGCCGCAGATGGTTGTAAGCGTGACGCGAATCACCGCCTCGCCGATTCCGGCATGCGGTTTTGCTACTTCTTCAACATGAAATTCATTGACCCCATAAAAAACATTGGCTCGCATCTTTTCCATTTTCTTTCTCCAGTTGCTCAATTAATCGAATCGTCGAAGCGATTCTTCAGATTGATGATTTCGAGCTGTCTTATGAATTCTCTTCAATATAATTCATGAATAAACCAACTTCACAAAACAGGTTGCTAGCCGCCTCTTCTTCTATGTTCTGCAATGTTCTGAATATGCAACTCATATACCCGCTGAAGTGATGGCTTTAACGGTAAGCGGACAAGGGTGATGGGAAATATTTCTCAAATATCATAGAAAATTACCCAAAAGAGGTTAGGAAGCTAATCGAGGAAAATGACAGAGAAACCCATCAATATACTCGTTGTTGTGTAGGCTCGATGTTGATATGCGACAGCAATTAAAACATCAGGTTGAATCTTAATCTTGAGAACCACCGAAAATAAGAATAGTTTTTTACTGTCGCACCATGAACTAGTGTTCTGTCAAAGATGAAGTGAATAGTCGGGGCAGCCCGAATGAGTAGACTTATTGTGGTTGCCCGACCGCCCAGCAGGCGATGACCAGCATTTTGTTACCGCAAAATTCGGGCAGGTACAGTAAGTGTACTCATGAGTAAGTGTACTCACGACGGTAAGTGTACTCACTCACCCTGCCCCTACGTTCAATCGCAAAGCGGTATAGAGGACTGGGCCACAATTGATGCGGTGCAATCTAAAGGAGCGTTCGTCAAGCGAAATTGCTCACTTGCATTTTTCGATTCTCGACAAGATCGTCGCTCCGAGAAAATTCAGATTGAGTAGAAGACTCGAATATTCATCGCTCGGCAGAGTCAAGTTTTGCTTCTGGGGGTGAACTCTGTCTCCCGTTCTTGCTCGTGTGAAGCATAAATATAGGGCGCGTCGGCGTGGACAGAGGGAGTTGTTTAAGGTCCGGTTTCCAACGTGAGTGACGATATCCTATCTAATACGGCTGCTACCATACGGTCACAGCGATGACCTAGAAATTGAAATGCCTCAGTCGAAGCGGCGCCGGTTTGCGCGTAGATGTCTTTGCGCATCAAGGCGCGCGCCCGGTGCAGGCGGACTTTGACCGCGTCTTCGCCAATGTCCAGGCACTGAGCCGTCTCCGCCGTGTTCATTCCTTCGATTTCCCTCAACATAAAGACGGACCGATAGGTATCTGGCAACCTGTCTATAGCCGCCTCCAAGACGATTCTCATTGTATGCGTCAGCACTTCCTGTTCAGGAGATGGCTCTTTCGATTGCAAGCTCATGGGTCCCTCCGTTGATTCTGATGCGGCGTCAATCTCTACGATCTTCTGGCGCTTCCGCGCGCGGGCCAGCGCCTCGTGCACAGCAATCTTTGTCAGCCAGGTCGAAAACCTGGCGCGCCCGTCAAATTGATCCAAATGCATGTAGGAACGGACATAGGCCTCCTGCATCACATCCTCAGCTTCGCCGTCGTTGCCCAGGATAGAGCGGGCCACGCGGTATAACCGCTGGTTGTAGCGCCGCATGATCACTTCAAATAAGGCGGTCTCTCCGGCTCTCACCCGCTTGACGACCTCTTCGTCGGTCATCGCGCTTGCCGCTGTACCAATCGCTGCTGTTGTTACCATGATCCTGACACTCCTAAATCCACCCTCTCTATTATAGAGTCGCATACCGGAAAAAGGTTACAAACTTTATTTCGCTCCGGCTCTGTAACCGATCGCCTCTCCATCACTCTAATAGGGTAGGAGGAAAAAGCCATGTTAATACCGGAAAATAGACTCGATTCTGCCTGGTGGGCGCTGCGTATAGGCCTGGGTGTGGCCCCCTTCCTGGCAGGACTGGATAAATTCTTCAACCTTCTTACGAATTGGGAACTGTACCTGAGCCCCTTGGCCGAACGCCTGCTGCCGGTGAGCGCCACAACCTTTATGCATGTCGTCGGGGTTATCGAAATGGTCGTCGGGCTCATGATTCTGACGCGCTGGACCCGCATCGGAAGCTACATCGCCATGCTATGGCTCGCTGGCATAGCGGTAAATCTCATTTCAACCGGAAGGTTCTTTGATGTCGCGGTTCGTGACCTGTTGTTGGCCATCGCTGCTTATACACTGGCTCGACTTACAGAGGTAAGACAACCCGTTGCCGATTCCCAACCGGAATCGGTCGCCGGGCCGAAGCCCTACAACGTGATCCCACACTAGCTTAACCAAACAGAAATGATGGCAACCGGAAGGAAGGGATATTATGCCAATTAAGAAAGCTCTCTCGTTAGCCGTAACGCTCCTGGCGCTCATTGGAGCCGCCTTGATGCTCATCAGCGGCGGGCGCGCTCAGGATAGCTCGGATCGTGAAGTCCAGTTACAGAGCCAAAAAGCCAAAGAGTATGACAAAACGATCAATGCCAATGTGGAGCAGATGATGGAAGAGGGGCGGAATATTTTTCGCAACGACACCTTCGGCGACGAGGCCTTCTGGGGCGACCTGCTTCAGCTTCACAAGGCGATAGAGGGCACACAGTTTGGGGGAGTAGGCCCCGGAGTGAGCCCGAAAACCGCTCTGGCTGTCGGCTTAAAAGTTGATTCAGAAGCGCTGCCCAACCGCCTGGTGAAAGATCTTCAAAAAGGGCGAGTGAATCTCGATGACCCGGCCGTCACTCTCGCTCTGCTCAAACTCGATGCGGTGGTTGGTGTCAAAGGTTCTTTTAACCCGGATGGCAGCCTGCGTTCAATGGGAATTTCTTGCGCTATCTGCCATTCAACCGTCGATGATTCGTTCGCGCCTGGCATCGGCAAGCGATTGGACGGGTGGTCAAACCAAGACTTGAATGTCGGCGCAATCATTGCGCTCGCCCCCAACCTTAAACCTGTGGCCGATCTCCTGGAGGTGGATGAGGCGACGGTGCGCGCCGTGGCCAAAAGCTGGGGGCCGGGCAAGTTCGATGCGGAGCTTTTCCTGGATGGCAAGGCCTTCAATCCGCAGCAGGTCTCGAACGGAGTGGTTACGGGCACAAACGTTTCGGCGGCTACGCTGATCCCTCCCGCCTTCGGACTTGCAGGCGTGAACCTTCATACCTGGACCGGGTGGGGCGGAGTCACACACTGGAACGCTTTTGTCGCTAACCTCGAAATGCATGGACAGGGCACATTCTATGACCCAAGGCTGAACGACCCGGTTAAATTCCCCATTGCCGCCAAAAATGGGTTCGGGAACGTCCGGGCAACGCCCGATTTGATCACCTCAAAACTGGCGGCGCTGCATTTCTATCAACTGGCGATCCCCGCGCCCGCGCCGCCCGGTGGCAGCTTCGACAAACAGGCAGCGGCGCGCGGCGAAGCGGTTTTTAATAACCAGGCGAAATGCTCGACCTGTCATGTGCCGCCGATATTTACAGAGCCGGGTTGGAATATGCATAAAGCTTCCGAGATCGGCATCGATGATTTCCAGGCGAAACGCTCGCCAGATGAAGCCTACCGTACCGCCCCGCTCAAAGGGCTATGGGCACATCAGAAACGCGGCTTCTATCACGATGGGCGCTTCCCGTCTCTGCGGGATGTGGTGAACCATTACAACGCGTTCTTTAAGTTGTCGCTAACGGAACCGGAAAAGCTTGACCTGATCGAGTACCTGAAGTCGCTTTAACCGGTTGATTGAGCGGCGAAGAGTGATAACCCTGAGGATGGCTTAACATAAAATGCAAAACATAATTCAACATCTACCAGAGAGACAAAATCACAGGCGCGTGAGCCTGAGCACAGTTCAGAGGATTGCGGAAGCAGAATTGCCAACTGAATACGGTGATTTTCAGATCATCGGTTACCGTTCGTTCACTTCGACTGAAGAGTTCATTGCGCTGGTTAAGGGTACACTGCGCCCCTCGCGCGCCAGTCTCGTCCGCATTCATTCGCAGTGTATGACGGGAGATGTGTTTGGCTCGACCCGCTGCGACTGCGGCAGGCAACTTCAGGAAGCCATGAAGCGAATCGCTGCCGAAGGCCACGGCGCGATCATTTATCAACAACAGGAGGGGCGCGGCATCGGCATCATCAATAAGATCCGCGCCTACCGATTGCAGGATGAAGGCGCGGACACCGTTGAAGCAAACGAGCAGTTGGGCCTCGATATCGATAGCCGGCGTTATGAACAGTGCGGCGAGATACTGCGCGATCTGGGCCTAGGGAAGGTGCGCATCTTGTCGAACAATCCGGCAAAGCTTCGCGCCCTCGAGCAGTGTGGTCTAGAGGTCGTCGAACGGGTGGCGCTGGAGGTTCAACCGCAGGAGGCCGCAAGGCGTTACCTGCGCACCAAGAAGGAGAAGATGGGACACCTCATTAACCTGGTTTGAAGAATCGTAGGAGTTGCAAAGCGTCTTCTCAAGCTAACGTCTCTGACCTGCGGATAGAGGAGTGGAAAGAAGGCTTGGATGGCGAGACCGGAATTCTACCCGCGCTCGTCGAGGGCGTGCTTGCGGCGGCCCATGGCGGCGTATAGAGTCGGGCAGAATGTCAAAAAACATTTGTCGCACGAAACCGTGATGTCAGGAGCACAATGGCTGGCCTGGCAATGAGAGAAATCAGGTTATGAGCACAACAGCAGAACCGAACAAGGCGCAGGCGGCCTTTGGTCGCCCCGGCATTGGGCCGAAATGGACCGGCAGCGCCAAGGCTGGAGTTGGCACGGCCTATTCATCATCGAGCCGCGTGTGGTACACCATCTCTCTGGGGATACTCAACGAAATGTATTACCCCACCATAGATCGCCCGCAGGTTCGTGACCTCCAGTACCTGGTTACCGATGGCGAGACCTTTTTCCATGACGAAAAGCGTCACCTTGAGTCTGAGGTTGAGTCTCTGTCAAATCACGCACTCGGCTTCCGCATCACCAACACCGACCCACAGAAGCGCTACCGAATCATCAAAGAGGTGATTGGTGATCCTCACCAGGACTGTGTGCTCATCCACACCAAACTAGAAGGCGATGAGGGCTTTCTCAGCAAGTTGAAACTCTACGCTCTGCTGGCTCCGCACCTTGAGGTCGGAGGCTGGGGCAACAACGGGCAGGTCAAACTGGTCGCGGGGCAAGAGATTCTCACGGCTCACAAGAAAGGAGCATGGCTTGCGCTTGGCGCCACAGTTCCCTTTGTCAGACGCTCTTGCGGTTATGTCGGGGCGAGTGATGGGTGGACTGATCTCGCAGACAACCTCCATATGGATTGGCAATTCGATTCTGCAGAGGATGGAAATATTGCTCTCACAGGAGAATTAGATCTCAGTCGAGGGTATGAGTTTACGATTGGCCTGGCCTTTGGCGATAGCTTTCACAATGCGGCGACCACTCTGTTTCAGTCTCTGGACGTTCCCTTCGAGCAGCAGAGTCAGCGGTTCATCGAGCAGTGGGATCGAGCCTGCAACCATATGCTTGGGCTCGGAGAGGTAGCCGGTGATGGGGGGAAACTTTATGACAACAGCCATAGCCTGCTGCTAGCGCACGAGGATAAGCAGTATCAGGGTGCGATCATCGCGTCGCTTAGCATCCCCTGGGGCGACACCAAAGGGGATGAGGGCATCGGCGGCTATCATCTGGTCTGGACACGTGACATGTACAACAGCGCGACAGGCCTCCTGGCGGCCGGCAATACGGAAACCGCATTGCGCGCGCTCGTCTATCTCGCCTGCTCGCAGCAGCCAGATGGCGGGTTTTATCAGAATTTCTGGATCAATGGGGAGCCTTACTGGCGAGGAATCCAGCTTGATGAAGTGGCGTTTCCCATTATGCTGGCCTGGCGGCTACACGTAGCGGGTGCGCTGCGTAATTTCGACCCCTACCCGATGGTGCTGCGCGCGGCGCGATACCTGATAACCGAAGGGCCTGCAACTGAGCAGGAGCGCTGGGAGGAAAACAGCGGCTATTCGCCTTCGACGCTGGCCTCCAACATCGCAGCTCTTACCTGCGCCGCTTTATTCGTGCGCGAGCGTGGCGAAGAACAGACCGCACAGTTTATACAAGAGTATGCCGATTTTCTTGAATGTCATATCGAACCCTGGACGGTAACGACTGAAGGAACACTGGTCCCAGGCATCAGGCAGCATTTTATCCGCATCCTCCCTATGGAGATTGGCAATCCGCAACCGGACGAAGATCCCAATCGAGGCGTCCTGCCAATCCGCAATCACCCGCCGGGATCACAAGTGGAATTCCCTGCAAAAGAGATTGTCGATGCGGGATTTCTTGAGTTGGCGCGGTACGGCATTCGCAAACCCGGCGATCCGCTGATTGAAGATAGTTTGAAAGTAGTGGACGCCGTGCTGAAAGTAGACACGCCATTCGGTCCATGCTGGCGTCGTTATAATCACGATGGCTATGGCCAGAGAGCAGATGGAGGGCCCTACGAGGGCGCGGGAAAGGGACGCGCCTGGCCGTTGTTGACCGGCGAGCGCGGACACTATGAGTTGGCGGCGGGGCGCGATGTGGGCAGTTATATCCGGGCGCTGGAAGCCTTCGCTAACGCGACAGGGTTGCTACCGGAGCAAATTTGGGATGAGGCGGATAGGCCCGAAGCTCACATGGCGTTCAGCCGCCCGACTGGATCGGCGATGCCGCTGATGTGGGCTCACGCCGAGTATATAAAGCTATTACGCTCTGTCAAAGATCATCAGGTGTTCGATCTCGTTCCTGCGGTTGCCGATCGTTATCTCGGGCGAAGGGATCACAGTCCCTTGGAAGTCTGGAAATTCAACCGGCAATTGCGGTCTATGGTGAGCGGCAGAAACTTGAGAATACAGGCTTCTGTTGGTTTTCTGCTGCGATGGACCGTTAACGAGTGGCAGGATATTAATGATACCCACTCGACGGCGACCGCCCTTCAAATCCACTTTGTTGATATTCCGGTATCGCAAGAGCAGCGCGCACCAATTCGTTTCACCTTTTATTGGACAGAAGAGGAGCGCTGGCAAGAGCAGGATTTCCAGGTCAGTCTTCAGGAATCGGCAGCCTAGTGTTCTCTCAAAGATGAAGTGAATAGGAGGGGCAACCTGAGTGAGTAGACTTATTGTGGTTGCCCGGATCGTCCGCAGGGCGATGATAGCTGGCGCACGATTCGGGCAGGGACAGTAAGCGATCCAATTCTTTTAGTGGCCTTGGAGGAGTACCGGCAATCGGCCGGACGAATGGAAGTCCTCAAAACCAGTAGGCCGTTATGAACCAGGCATGATCGCGCCGGCAGACCTGGCGCTGGGCTTAGCTCGCGATCTTTTACCAATAACTTGAAAAAGTATGCGAGGGCCGCAGGCATCGAATACGTCCACCTCCATCAAACCCGGCACACCTATGCGCGCACCGTCGCCGAAGAGACCGGCAGTTTCGTCGAGACCCAGGAGGCGCTCGATCACGAGAATGCCTCGACGACGCGAGTCTATGTACAGCGCATTACGGTGAAGACGGATAAGCACAGCGGCAAAATCGCCAAGCGTCTGAAACTAACACCAACCACCTAATCTTGATACGCCGTGCATGCTCGATGTGAAACCGATGAGACAGGCCTAGCCAGTCGCTATTCGGCCGGTTGAAGGCTAAACCTGGATTTTGGGGTGCCTGAAAAAGGTAAAAGGAATCGCCTCAGCGAATCAATTACCAGGTTTTTCAAGGCATCATTCAATAATTACATAAGTTTTCCTTCTCCTGTCCTTGGTAAAGAAGCGCGACCTATTCCTTCAATCCCGATATCACCCTACCTCCGAATGCGGCCAGATTGTAAAGCATTCAAGATTCTATTTATTCATCGGTATAGTTTCCCATTTTTTATCTTATGCCGGAGCAGGGAATTTCACTAGCACTGTGGGTCGAAGCCTGCAAGAGAACGAAATCGTTATTCAGCAAGCTCGAAGAGAAAAAAGAAACCGTTGACAAGGTTTTGAGCCAACGGTATAACCTTGTCGTTCTTTCGTTAAAGGTAAAGAAAAAGTTGGGCTAGGTTAAACCGGCCATTTCCGTTAATAAAGAATAACCCGACTCCGATTCCCAAAGAACGGAGAACGTATTTTCATCCTAATGGTTCTCACCCCACTGTTGGGATGATTGCAGTTTTTTATTGACCGCATAACTTCCACTCTTTGTCTGGTTTGCGAAAGCCGAGTCAGCGCTTGCGCCAAATCCCAATCATCCCGTCAAGCGGATGACTGTGAAAAACTGGCATTGGCTTACTGCCGATTGCCGTTGAATCAACGCAAGCAAAAAAATATCAAAGCTAACCGTTTATAAGTCGGCAGAATAGCTGTACGCAATGCGCCTCGAAATCGTAGATTTCGAGGCGCAGAAAACGCTCTGTGGGATTGGAGAACAAAATTAATGCCCCTCACCGTAAACTGTTACTCATTTGTCCGCCAACTTCGATCATTCCTCTTTGCAACCCTCATCTCAGGCCAGCGGCGAAAACTCTTTGAGTTGCGCAGCCTGATCTCGATCACGCTGATGATGGCGTTGTTGGTAAGTAGCCTGCCGGTAGCCGCTTTTGCCCGCTCCGGTAAAACTTCCACCAATGAAAAAGGGGCACGGCACCTTCAGCCAATCCCGGCAAAACAACCTTCTCTTTCTCCTGCTGCTGTAGGTGGGGTGAGCGTATCCGTAGGCTATGCCGACGATTTGCAAGCCAGTCCGAATTTCCCTGTGCCCTGGCAAGGCTCTCCAAACGTCACCTTCCTGGGGGCTGGTGCAAGCTTCGATACGGGCGCCATCCGCCTGGACAACAGTAATGATTATCCGGTCACCATAGATAGTGTCGTGGTGAACCTGCAACGTCCCGGCCCGCAGTTCAATCTCTGGGGAAATTTCACGATCCCCGCCAAGCGCACGGTGATTCTCACGCAAAGCGAATCCTATAACTTCGACACCAGCAACTACCCGATTGTCGGGTGTGGCGGCGTTCCTTCCCAGGATGACCCTCGGATGCCGAAGGTTTCCATCACTACGGGCGGCGTTACCAGCGAGTATCTTGACACCGCGCATGTGCTCGACACCGGCGGTTTCAACTCAGGTTGCCAGGGCAACAAATCTCTGCAATGGCGGCCGGTCGGCACAACCGGAATTGCCAATCGCAGCGGCAAGATCACCCTGACGGCAAACACTTCGATCCAAGCAGTGGGCACGCCCTACACGGTGACCGCAAAGGTCACCGATGCCGCCGATCAACCTCTCGCCAACGCTGCGGTCGAGTTGAAGGTACTCAGCGGTCCCAACGCCGGAAGGACAAGCCAGGTCACTTCCGACGACCAAGGGTTTGCGACGTTCACCTATTCCAGCGCCTTGCAAGGTTCCGACACCTTGCAGGCGTTTGTGACCAATGCGACAGGGTCAAGTTTTTCGTCCGAACAGACGGTGGCGACCTGGACCTCAACGGATGCCTGCCCTCCTCCGTCACAGCCTCAGCCGAGCGCCAGTCGAGTCGTCTATCTAGGAGCCAGGACTGCGGACTACGGCGATGCCTTGCCGCTGGTCGCTTTGTTAACCGAAGGCAACGGCCTGCCGCTCGGCGGTCGCACCTTGCGTTTTGCGTTGGGTCAGGACGAGGTGACAGCGGTGACCGACGCCAACGGCATTGCCAAAACTTCGATTACCCCTACGGTAGCGCCTGGAGCAGTCCCTTTAGCCGTCAGTTTCGCCGGTGAGGCAGATCATGCAGCCGCACAGGCGAATGAAACCATCACCGTTGAGCGCGATGAAACCTTCATTCAATACACCGGCCAAACCTTGCTCGGCACAGCCGTGCGGCAGCAGATCAGCGCCACCTTATACGACGGCATAGACCATGAGTCGCGACCTCTGGCGAATAAAATCCTGAGCTTTGAAGTCGGTTCGGTAAGAGTGAGGGCGACAACCAACGCCAATGGCGTGGCAACCGCTACGTTGACTTTAGGGGAGGCGCAAACCTCCGGGCCGGCGCGCTTATCCATCGCCTTTGCCGGCGACACATACTACAAGCCTTCGGTCACAGCCGTGCCGGTGACCGTGTATCTGTCTACCTCGTTTGTCATCTGGGGCGGCAATGTGGGAGGCTTGAAACTCGGACAGAGGGTCAATTTCTGGGGACACTCATGGGCGAATCAGGTGACGGGCGGCGATTACGACTCGCAAGCCGATTTCAAAGGTTTTGCCGACCCCGTAACTCAAATTCATGTCTGTCAGCCGAATGCGCGCCGCAGCGGCTCGCCGCGATTGGACAACTCTTGTTGGACTTCCAAGACCGGACAAAGCTTCCCGCCGCCCGTGAGCGTGCCGGCTTATATCGAAGTGATCGTGGCGACGAGCATAGCGAAACAGGGCGGCGATATTTATGGCAATATCGCGGCGGCGGCGGTCGTCAAAGTAGACCCGGAACCGCACTATGATCCGGTGCCGGGCAAACCCGGCTACGGCGTCATTGTCGCCGCCATCGAGGACGGCGCCAATGTATTCCCGCAACCTGCATTGATTCAAGCGACCCAAACGCAGCCGCAGAGTGTGCTGCCAGGGCAAGGCTTCAATGTTGTCTTGCAGGCGACCAACGCAGGCGGAACGACGGCTTCGAATGTCAACATCACGGAGAATTTCAACGGCCTGACGCCCCAGACCGCGACCGCAAATTTGGGAACGATCATCACAGGGGCGAGCAAAACGGAAAGCTTCTCGAAGACCATACCCACGATCCCGACTCGCCAGCCGGGCGAGTCCAACGCCAACTATCAAACCAGATTAGCCAGCCTTGACGGCAGGCTTTACACCTCGACGGCGACGATCACCTACACGGACCCGACCAATCAAAATTACCTTCCGGTCGAAGTCCAATCCTCAAGTCTGTTGCAACTACCGCGCTTGATTGTGGCTTTGTCTGGAATCCCCTGTGTTGGTCCGGGCACTAAGATTCCGTATGAAGTGACCGTAACCAACATCGGCAGCGCCGCGGCGACGAGCGCCACGGCGACCTTGACCCTGCCGGACGGGTCAAGCGCTTCTATCCCGATCACGGACCTTGCGCCGGGCACCAGTTTTAAGAAGGTCGTCAATTGGACCGTACCGGCGATCAACCCGATGCAAGCAGGCGAAGGAAGCGCTGCCTACTTAGCACGCCTGGCGTCGTTTGACGGAGATGCGTTGACAGCATCAGCGGCTGTCTTCTGGTCAGATGCGCAAGGCAATAGCTACGGCAGTGTGGAGCAGTCATTCAACAGTGTGGAAAGAGTGCCAATCCTCACGCTTTCTGCGCCTTCTCTTTCTACGCTTTTGCCTGGCCAGCCCACGACGCTCAACTATTTGGTGAGCAATATCGGCGGCGGCAATGCCACCGAAGCAACA
>JBIOWC010000183.1:0-19822 GCA_044868105.1 Blastocatellia bacterium | reverse complement strand
TGGTTTTATGAATCTTCTTCCAACGCTCTTTGCGTTCAAGCTCTAATTTCTTGTCGGTTTGGGAGGCGAGAAATTCCAACTCTTTCTGCATCTTCTTATAATTTTCAAATCGCGCGGCATCTAAAGTGCCTTCGGCAAGCGCCTCTTTCACAGCGCAATTCGGTTCGCGTTCATGGCTGCAATCATTAAAGTAACAGGCCTCGGCAATGACTTTGATGTCGGCGAAGTTATCGGTCAAACCTTCGCTGGCATCCCACAATTGCAATTCGCGCATACCGGGTGTATCAATCAACAACCCGCCTTCGGGAAGGACAATCAATTCGCGATGCGAAGTGGTGTGCCGACCTTTGTCATCGCCTTCGCGAACCTCATTGACCTTCTGCTTTTCAACGCCCATCAAACGATTAATCAAAGTGGATTTGCCGACCCCTGATGAACCTAAGAAAGCGATGGTATGACCGACGCTCAAATAAGGGCGCAATTGTTCAACGCCTTGATTGAACTTGGCGCTCAAGGTATGAACCGGAATGCCTTGGGCGATTTGTTCAACCTCAAGTCGCGTTTGGTTGAGGTCTTCGCACAAATCGGCTTTATTCAAAATCACCACCGGGCTGGCGCCGCTTTCAAAAGCCACAACCAGATAACGTTCCAGCCGGCGCAGATTAAATTCCGCATTCAACGCCTGCACTAAAAAAACCGTATCAACATTGGTGGCGACAATCTGTTCTTCGGCATCTCTACCGGCCGCGCGCCGCGAGAATTTACTTTTACGTGGCAGGATTTCGTGTATAAAAGCCCGTTGTTCATCGGGCAAAAGATTGGCGACGACCCAATCGCCGACCGCCGGAAAATCTGCGCGACTCGCCGCTTCATAGCGCAGCCGGCCGATAATCTCGGCCTGAAATTCCCCCTCTTCGCAGAAGATGCGATACGCCCTGCGATGCTCCAAAGCGACACGCCCAACCGTAAAGCCCTGCCGTTTATACGGCTCAAAAGCTTCTGCGAATAATTCATTCCAACCAAGATGTTGTAGGTCAGGCATATGTTTTCGCGTGCTGAGGACTGAGTTAGGTTAACGATGAAGTAGGAACGATGAATGATGAACAGAAGAAGTCCTGACAATTTCATCGTTCAGCGTTCTGCCTTCATACTTTCTTTCACTCAGTCCTAAACTAGACACCGCCAAAAGCAATCGAATCCCAACCTTTCACCATTTGCGCTTTGGTGTAGGCGAGGCGAAAGTTGGCGCGTTCGACATTACGTTGCGAGCCGCTTCCGGGGGTGGTTCCGACCATCGCTAAATCACAGCCGGAGTCAAGCGCCAGTTCCAGCCTGGCTCTCAGCAAGGCGGTCTGCGCGCCGCGATTGCGAAACTCGGTGAGCGTCGCCGTGCCAAAGAGCGAAGCCAGCCCGTCATTGATGGCCACGGTGCCCGCGCCGGCCGGTCGTCCGTCAATCCAGGCGATAAAACAATGGGTGTTTTGCATGTGCAAAAACGGCGCGAAAAATTCAACCGGAATCGCGGCTGATTCTTCAACCGTTGAAAAGCCGTACTTGACCGTCTCCATCCAGATTCGGCCTTCGCTTTCACGGGCTTCACGAACTTCAACACCAGAAACGAGGTCAGGCAATTGATAATCTTTCAGCTCAAGAATCCAGGTGTTGATAAATTCGCCGAAGTGATAGCCGCGTTCGCCGAGCAGATGCATCAACGAGGGATGGGCTAGCGGGCAAAGGTCTATTTGAGTCATCGCGTCGCGGGTACGGTAAAAATCTTCGATGAATTCCAAATCTTCATGAACCATTGCGCCCTTTAAACCAAAACCGACTGCTCGACTCAAGGGATTATTTTTTCCCGCATAGACCACGCTGCCGCCTGAAAAGTAAGCAATCGCCGGCGCGATTTCCGGTTGTAACCGCTCAATCCCTTTCGCGTACGAAACATTCATCAACGAATCGCTGTCTTCCAGCCGCTCAGCGAGAGTTAAATCAAGAAACAACATTTTTCTTTCCTTCATCCAGGCAGCGATGAGCCTTGAATGACGGCTCAGGGCTGGGCCTTTTCATCCCGTTTACCTCTTTATTTTTTCGCGGCACTCTTGCGTTTGGCAAATCGCTCGGCAACATTCGCGCTGGCGAATGTCGCAAAGCCGGAAAACCGCGCCGCGGCACCGAGTTCTTCTTCGATACGCAGCAATTGATTGTACTTGGCAACCCGGTCGGTGCGGCTCGCCGAACCGGTTTTGATTTGTCCGGCGTTGGTGGCAACCGCTAAATCCGCAATAAAGGTATCTTCGGTTTCACCCGAACGATGCGAAATAATTGTCGTGTATTTGTTGGTCTTCGCCATCTCTATGGCGTCCAGGGTTTCGGTGAGCGAGCCGATTTGATTGACCTTAACCAATATCGAATTGCCTACCTGTTCGCGAATACCGCGCGACAGATACTGCACATTGGTGACGAATAAATCATCGCCAACGAGTTGAACTTTGTCTCCAAGCTCTTTCGTCAATATCGCCCAACCCGCCCAATCCGATTCCGCTAAGCCGTCTTCGATGGAAACGAGGGGGTATTTACCGACCCAATCTGCCCACAACGCCACCATCTCTTCTGCCGTGCGCGTTGAATTATCCGATTTGTGAAATACATACTTGCCTTTGTTAAAAAATTCGCTCGATGCGGTATCCAAAGCCAGGGCGATTTGATCGCCAGGCTTGTAGCCCGCCTGGGTAATCGCTTCAAGGATGGCTTCAATGGCTTCTTCGTTGGATTTCAAACTCGGCGCAAACCCGCCTTCATCCCCAACCGAGGTCGAATAACCGCGCTTTTTCAAAACGCCTTTGAGCGAGTGAAAGACTTCAACGCCGGCGCGCAACGCTTCAGAGAAGGTGGCAAAGCCGGCTGGCACAATCATGAATTCTTGAAAGTCCACATTATTATCAGCATGCGCGCCGCCATTGATAATATTCATCAGCGGCACCGGCAGGGTTCGTGCGCCAACTCCGCCGAGATAAGCATAAAGCGGCAGCCCAACCGTGTCGGCGGCGGCGCGCGCCGTCGCCAGTGACACCGCTAAGATGGCATTGGCGCCGAGTTTTTTCTTGGTCGGTGTGCCATCGGCGGCAAGCATCGCACTATCAATATCGCTTTGCAGCAACGCATCGCGACCCAGCAATAATTTTGCGATGGTGTTATTGATATTGGCGACGGCTTTTTGCACGCCTTTGCCCGTATATCTTTTCTTATCGCCATCGCGCAATTCCAGGGCTTCATTTTCGCCGGTTGAAGCGCCCGAAGGCACGGCGGCGCGACCAATGATGCCGCTCGTCAAGGTCACTTCCGCTTCAACCGTCGGATTGCCGCGTGAATCGAGAATCTCTCTGGCGTTGATTCGTTCAATTAAGGTCATTCAATCAAATCCTCCTCAGGGTATCGTCAAACGAGTAAAATCAAATTTGAGAGTATAGCCTAGTCCCCTAACCTTGCGAAAGCTACCCGCTGCTGGCTATAGTGCCAATTCAGTAGGAAATCATTCAACCGTCGCAGGTTCGACAACCTTCGGGGGATTTTTATAGGAGAAAGCGCCCGCGCGCGAAAAATTAATATGGATAAGAGAGAAATTACTCTGGGGCATAGCCCTGACCCGGATGATGCCTTTATGTTTTACGCCTTGGCGGCAGATAAAATTGATACCGGCAATTTAACATTCCGTCATATTATCGAAGATATTGAAACCCTCAATCATCGCGCCCTGAAAGCCGAATTAGATGTCACAGCCGTGTCAATTCACACTTACGCTTATGTGCTGAAAGATTATGCGCTGCTCACCTCCGGCGCTTCGATGGGCGATAACTATGGTCCCTTGTTGATTTCAAAAAATCCGATGACAGTTGAAGAAGCGAAGACCAAATCCATTGCGGTTGCAGGCAAGATGACAACCTCGGCGTTGGCTCTGCGCTTATGTTTAGGCGCTGTGGAGACCGTTGAAATTCCGTTCGACAAAATCATGGACGCGGTGGAAAGCGGTGAAGTTGAAGCCGGGCTGTTGATTCACGAAGGACAGTTGACTTATAAAGGGCGCGGCTTTCACAAAATCATTGATTTGGGCGAGTGGTGGATGCAAGAGACCGGGCTGCCGCTGCCACTTGGCGGCAATGCCATCAAAAAATCATTAGGGCCGCAAACCATTCAGCAAGTTTCAAATTTGTTGCGCGAATCTATCGAATACGGACTGGCGAATCGCCAGGCCGGCGTGCGTCACAGCATGAAATATGGTCGCGGAATGGCCGAAGATTTAACCGATAAATTTGTTGGTATGTATGTCAACGACTACACCATTGATTATGGTGAACGCGGGCGCCAGGCCGTGCGTTTGCTGCTTGAACGCGCCCATCAGGCAGGCATTATTCCCAGCCCCGTCGAATTAGAGTTTGCTTAAGATTCAGGCCAGGTAAAGACCAGGCGGCTTGATTATTTCGTCGGCGCGCTTTATCTTTGCCGGGCTTTATTGAATCGTACCGACGGTCTTCCATGCGCCAATCCATCTGAAAAATTAAAATTCATGTCTCAACCCATTGGAACCGAAATCAGACCGGCGCGCATTGCCATCATCGGCGCCGGTCCAGCAGGCTTTTATACGGCTGAAGCCTTACTCAATCAATCCGACCTTCACTGCACGATTGATATTTTCAATCGTTTTCCGCCGCCTTTCGGGTTGGTGCGTGAGGGCGTTGCCCCTGACCATCAAGCCATCAAATCGGTGACGCGAATTTATGACAAAATCGCTCAGGACTCGCGAGTGCGTTATTTCGGCAACGTCACCTTTGGCTCGGATATTTTACACGAAGAGTTGAAATTGCTTTATGACCAAATTGTTTACGCCGTCGGCGCGCAATCGGACCGGCGCTTGAATATTCCCGGTGAAGATTTAATCGGCAGCTATCCGGCTACGGCGTTTGTCGGTTGGTACAACGGTCACCCGGATTATTGCGGCTGGCAATTCGATTTGTCGCATGAACGCGTGGTGGTCGTCGGCAATGGCAATGTGGCGATGGATGTGGCGCGCATACTGGTTACGCCTCCCGAAAAGTTAGCGCAAACCGACATTGCCGATTATGCGCTCGACGTGTTGCGGAAAAGCAAGGTGCGCGAGGTGGTGATGCTTGGTCGGCGCGGTCCGCAACAAGCCGCGTTCACAACCCCTGAGCTTAAAGAATTGAGCGAACTCACGGGCGCGAACATTTTTGTCTCGCTTGAAGATTTGGAACCCGACCCCATCGGACAAGACACTTTAGTTCCCCATAAAATGGTTAGCAAAAATATGGCCATATTGCGCGAATATGGGGAACGCAAAAATCAAAAAGCAGCGCGCAGCATTCGCATGCGTTTTTTTGTCTCTCCGGTTGAACTCCTCGGCAATAACGGAAAAGTCCGCGCCGTCAAAATTGAGAAGAACGAGCTGGTATCCGACAGTATCGGTATTTTACGCGCCAAAGGCACGGGCAAATTTGAAACGATAGAGGCGGGAATGTTGTTGCGTTCGGTCGGTTATCGCAGCGTACCGCTTCGCGGCGTACCCTTTGATGAAGCCGGATATCGCATTCCCAATGTGGCCGGACGCGTGGTTTATTACGCGAGCGGCGAACCCATTGTGGGCGAATATGTCGTTGGCTGGGCCAAGCGTGGCGCCAACGGGGTCATCGGTACCAATAAGCCGGATGCCGCTTCGACGGTTGCGGCAATGATTACGGATTTATCCAAATTAAAAGGGATTGCTGATAGGAATCGCGATGTGAAAAAGATTGAACAGCTTTTGAAAGCCCGCGGCATTACCTTTATTAACTATGCGGATTGGCAGAAACTGAATGCCTTTGAACTCAGACGCGGCAAAGAGCAGGGCCGTCCGCGCGTCAAAGTTTGGCAGATTTCTGAGATGATGGAGATTATTCAAGGGCCGTAAGCGCCAGGGTTCAACGGACGAAAGAAATTATTGGTAGCTGTTTTGTTGTTCTGTATAATGAGCGACTGAGGTGATCGCCATGTTGCAAAAGAAAAGATTATTCATCCTAATCGCGCTTTTGTCAGTTTCGGTTTTACTTGGTTCTTCCTTGAGCGCCCGGATTCAAGATCCAACCGGAAGACCAACCAAAACCCCACCGAAAACCCCACCCAAGACCCCGTCGAAGACCCCGGATAAACCGCCAAAAAATCCGCAGCGAACGCCGCCCGCGCCGACCGTTATTCTCACGGTCTTATCCGAGCCGTTTGAATGCGCCGTATTTATTAACGGGAACCAGCGCGGTAAAACCAACGAGGAAGGTAAATTTCAATTAGAGAAATTGCCGCTTGGTCGTTACACGGTCGAGGTAAAAAAAGAGGGGTTCTTAACCGGCAGTCAAATCTTTGAAGCAGGGTCTGAATCGCCTACCCTGGTCTTTAAGCTACAACCAGACCTTGAAGAACCCACCAAACAATTTGAGTCTTTAATCGCCGCAGGCAGTTTGCTCGGCTCCGAATCGCCGAACGCCTATGATTTCGTCACCAAACTCGCGGCGAAATATCCCAATCGTCCTGAGATAGAGCGTATGCGCGGCGTGCTGGCGACGAAATTGGCGGATTCATCCAAGCCCGTCATTTTAGACAGCGTCACCAACTGGCGGAAAATCGGGCGCGATGAAATGGCACGCGCCGCCGAAGCTTCTGCGAAAGCCGCCGAACTGAAAAGCAACGACACCCGCATACAAGCCGAAGCCGGATATTTGCGCGCCATCATCTCTTTGCGCGATTGGCAAAGCGGAACGGCGGCTGATGGGCTGACAACGGCAAAGACCGAACTCGAAAATGCGATAACCAAAGACGGCTCATTTGCGCCCGCACAATATCAACTCGGAGTCGTCAAACTTTACGCAATGGATTTGAGCGGCGCTGAAGCAGCATTTCAAAGTGCCGTGCAGCTTGAACCGCGTTGGGCTATCAGTTATACCCGATTGGGCGATGTTTACCGAGAAAGCCAGAAGTATAAAGAAGCGATTGACGCCTACCGCAAAGCGGCTGATATGGATAGAACCAGCGCCGCAGCCCAAGCCGGACTCGGTTTGGCGCGGGCGCTCAAGGGCGAAAAAGATGGCGTGAAGGATATGGAACGCGCCATTCAAATGGACGCCGCCAGCGGTATTGCGAATTACCATCTGGGGGTATTCTTTTCAACTTCGAAAAAATCGGGCGAACTCGACCGCGCCATCAAAGAGTTGAACACTGCTGTGCAAAAGAATTCCGGCAATCTCGAATTTCAAAACAGCAAAGCTGAGCAACTCATCGCCGAGATTCAAAAGAAACGCAAGAAATAATCCCTAGGGTATTGAAATTGGATAATCGTTCATTGTCCATTTTACATAATCGGTTGTTCATTAAATCGCCGGGAGCAATTAACCCGGCTGGTTTCTCTGCACCTCAAGGAATAATGTAAAATGGACAATGAATAATGATGATTCGATAACCAGAGACCTTAAGACGCTGCAAACCTCGCCTTCTTCTCTTCATAATATTTCGCCATCGCGCAATTTGCTTCATAAGCTTCGGCCAGTTTTTCAACCACGGCGCCAACTTTTTCAGCAGGAATAGAAATATACATTTCATCATCCGCGATGCCTGTGAAGGTGCGATTGCCTTTGCAACCAAGGGAAATCGAAGTCCTGTCGCTGGCCATCGTCAGCGGCAGGACGGCGCAGGCCGGACGACCCAATGAATTGGTCAACGCGTTGCTGGCGCCCGCTTTCACCGCCGCTTCATACAAAATCATCGCTTGTGATGGTTTGAGCGCCACCAAGACCACATCGGCTTTGAAACGATCGGCTTCCAATGGCGCATAAGCGATAACCGCCGGAGTTTGTGGTAATGTCGGAATGCCCGGCACTTCTTCCATCGCGACATAATGATTTTGCACCATGAACTCAAGCGTTTCGGTAAGTTCGTGCGCGCGGTCTTGAGGCAAATCAATCTTATGTGTGTAACTGCCGACCGCGCAGTTGTAATGGTCAGCCGGAACCGTGTAAAAGGTTTGTCCGTTCATGGCTTTTTGCCAGAAAGAACAACCGGCGGGAACGGCTTCACCGCTCCATGGCGCCACCCCGGCGGGCGGCGCATCTAAAAAGCCAATCGCAATTGGCGATTTTTCCAATCCGAGTAATTCTTTCAACTGTTGAGCAATTCTCATGGTTGTCTCCTAAAAATATTTAATTCAATCGTGCTTGTTGTTGTCGAAGGGTTTTCAAATATTCGCGAAGCTCTGCCGCATCAGTGGCATTTGGTGCGAGTTTCAGATAACGCTCCAACTGCGCCATCGCGGCATTGGCGTTATCCACTTGCGCCAACAACAATCCATAATCGCGGATATGCGGTAGAGAATCCGGCGTGATTAACAGAATTCGTTCAATTGCTGCGATGGCGCGGCGAAGGTCTTGGCTGCCGGTATAAATATTCAACAAATTCGCCAGCATGCGCGTGAGAATCTGTTTTTTCGTCACCGGCATCAGGTGATTGGGACTGAACTGCATCTGGCCGCCGCTCATACCTGCGACCAAATCCGCACAGGCGTTTTCACTGAGCACGCGTCCGCCATTGAATACATCAATATAAATATTTTGCGTATCACTTAAAAATCCGACGATGAAATGTCCGGGCATACCGATGCCTTGCAGGGGTAAGCGAAGCATTCGCGCAATCTCCAGGTAGAGGACGGAAAGCGTAATCGGGATACCCAGGCGGCGGTCAATCACTTCATTCAAAAAGCTGTTGCGCGGGTCGTAATAGTTTTCGCGATTGCCTTGAAAACCGAGTTCGTCAAAAAGCGTTTGATTAATCGCTTCAATGATTTCTAAAACATTGGTCGCATCGCCGATACGAAAGGAGGTGTGCTGAGCAAGGTTTTCAAGCTTTTCCAAATAGCGCGCGACTTCAAGGCGAGGGTACTCTTCGGCTGCAATGAGCAAGGCGGCTTCGGCAAGCGTGAGGTCACTCTCTGGACGCGACACGATTTGAGCAAACCGCGCTCTCGCATTTTCGCGAATCGAATTTTGCATGGCTTCAAGTGTAGCGAAAATTTCCGTCGGACAAAAATTTATACGATGATTTAGCGAATTGTTTAATCAACTGAACGAGGCGCGACGGTCTCAATACTCCCTATTTGCCTGACCTGCACCAGTCCCACAGTGTCTTTGGGGCTTATGCAGCATCCCTACCTGGGTGCCCCTCATATCACCATTCATAACGCAGTCGCGCCCACGGCAACTTTGCGTTTGGTATGCATTGCCTTACTGGCGAGAGCCTTCCTTCTCTGGTCGTCATTTTACTAGAACTCGTCTCATAAACCTTCAGAACTGGTTGAGAGGCGGCCAGAAGACCGCCTTATGGCGAGGCTTTGCGGTCAACGACCGCGCTTCAACCGCGGGCGCTGTTATTTATGAGCGGGGTTGTATTTATTTCGCGTCTTCAAGGGTCGTGTTGGCGATGAATCAGGGTTGCGCACAGCGATGAGTAAGAAGGCAAACAAACAATTTCTCAGCCAGGCATTTAATCGCCAGGTTGATTAAGGCAAGAGTTCCCGCACCGCGAGTTGAGCAATTTCCTGCCCTTCGATAATCACGGGGACGGAATCGGATAACTTACAGACCTGCAGTTGCCGGTAATCGGCTTCCCGCGATTCGCCGGCAGGCGCCGTATAAACTTCAAGGCAATTGGCGTTGAGATTAACCAGCCAATAAGCGGGAATCCCGGCCCGCGCATAGATGCGACGCTTGATGCCTCGATCACGCTCAAGCGTCGCATCTGCGACCTCGACAACGAGCGCCACAAGCTGCGCTGTAAAGGGGGGTTCAGCGTCATCACGAGGGTTACTCCGAACGATAATCACATCAGGCTCAGGCTCGCTGTCTTCAAGGGTAAGGGGGGCTTGGGAATTCACAAACCAACCCATCGGAATCAGGCTTTCAAGAGATTGCCGTATTAATGTTGTGCTCAGGGTATGAGGTGTACTTCCGGTCATTTTGTAAATCAACCAGCCTTCCAACAATTCAACGGGGTCATCTTCGGTCAAAATCCCGGCGCGTGCCATTTCGTGGTATTGCTCAACGCTTAAACGCCAGCCCCAATCCTGTGGCATGACATCCGGTAATTTTGAAGAAGATGAAATGGTTGACATCGTGGTCGCCATCCTGCCCCCGGGGGTTATTAAGACTTCTGTGCGGCCGGCGATTTGCCCGCAACTTTGAAATTGCTCCACAAAAAGCCGTAAGAATGGTCGGCAACGGAAATCATGTATTCCCAACCGTGATTGCCCGGAAAGACATGAAATTCATGGTCAACTCCGGCTTTTGTGAGTCGCGCATCGAAATCTTTGTTGGGTTGGGTAAAGCCATAGCGGTCCTGGTCGCCCACATCAAAATAGATCTTCAGGCCGGATTTCTTTATCGTTGCGGCGTTCGTTTCAGCCAAATCCATCGGGTTATTCGCATGAAAGTAATCATTATCCGGCGGGTTGCCGAAGATGTTGCCCACCAGCCCCGTGATAAATTGCGAGCGCCGGTCGGTGCCCGAGGCGTTGGGCAATTCGGCAATCACAGCGGCGCAATGCGCGGTCACTGAGGAAAACATTTCAGGATGTTTGAAGGCCAGCACCAAAGCGCCGAACCCGCCCATTGAAATCCCTTGAATGGCGCGCGCGTCGCGGGTGCCGATGGTGCGGTAGGTCTTTTCAATATGCGGAATCAAATCCTTGATAATGGCATCTTCGTACTTTTCGCCGTTCTTGGCGTTGAGGTAGAAACTGTTTTTGCCGTTGGGCGCAACGATTATCATCTCGCCGATTTTGCCGCTTTCACGTAATCGGTCAATGGCCGCGGCTACACCACGTCGTTCAAACTCGCCTTCATTCCCGAACATCCCATGCAGAAAATAGAGCACCGGATATTTCCGCTTGGGGTCTTTGTCATAGGAAGGCGGAAACTGTACGGCAAACTTCAAATCCTGCCCCAGCGCAGCCGATTGCAAGGTCGCGTATTCAATGCGGCTGCCATCCATAGCAGGCTGTGCTTGCGACGGCGTGGCCGCTTGAGATTGCTCCGCATCAGCTTTGGTATTTGAGTTCAAAACCGTTGCGGTAAAAACAACCGCCGCTCCAAGAAGCGCGACGGTAACGAGGGTGGCAACAGGGATTCGATTAGCTGTTTTCATTTTGCACCTTAAAGCGAGGTCCTTTGCTGGGGAAATGATTGACGTTGAGTTTATTGGCAGCAATGTCGGTCAAATCAATAATCGCGGCGGCGTTAATGGCAGCGGCAATCGAAATCGCTTCGCTAATCTCTTCAGGGGTGGCGCCGAATTCCAATGCTTTTTTTATGTGCCCCTCGATGCAGCCCTGACATTTGGCGACCAAAGAGGCCGCGATGGAGATCAACTCCTGGGTTTTGCCATCAAGCGCTTTTTTCTCTGAATAATAAATTTCTCGGTAGAACTCGCCATAAATGCGGCGCATCTTTGGATCCATCATCGAATAGGATTCAATCGGTTGTTTATTTTGCGGATTCGAGACCGGAACCTCGTTTTGTGTTTCGACTGGTTTATTATCCGCAGATTGCAGTGAATTATTATCCATAGTTTTAAACTCTCCTATTTCAATTGCTGTTTGTACAGAGGTCTCATCAACCTTCGCGTCTGCACATCTATACGAAGATTTTGAACTTTTCGTCACCGGTACTTCTGGCTGGGGGTGAAAATTCCTAAAAAAAACTTCTACCACAGGCGCTGAGGTGTTATCAACGCGCGGGAAAACTCAATCGCTGATGATATGGCCCAACGGGATAATGGTTTACGCACTGACGTATCATAAAATCTCTTTCATCATAAATAAATTCCGACTCCGAATCAGAAAATTTTCTCTCCGCCCGGGCTTTTGTTATGGCTCAGATTTTTCAGGTTGGCGCAGATAGCAAATTACAACCGGAGAAATGCGCCAGTGCGCGCGGCGATGTCCGCAGTAGAAAACAGGTCGGAGATCACCGCGACGCTGTCGGCTCCGGCCTCAAGTACGAGCCTTGCGCTTTCCAACGTAATGCCGCCGATGGCTACCAGGGGTTTGGTGAGCTGCAATTTAAGCAGTTTGATTAAATCCAGTCCGACCACTGCATCGGGGTTTTCCTTCGTTAAAGTCTGGAAAATCGGACCGATAGCAATGTAATCCACTGGCATCGAATCGGCTGCCATAGCCTGTTTCAGGTCATGTGTGGAATAACCGATGATCCGCTGTTCACCTAATAATTGCCGCGCCTTTTCTGGCGGCAAATCGTCTTGGCCGAGATGCACGCCATCTGCATCCACGGCCAGCGCAATATCCACGCGGTCATTGATGATGAGTTTGACTTGGAGTTCACGCGCAACGCGCGCGGCTTCCCTTGCGGCTTCATAAAAGGCGCGCGGGGATGCTTTTTTCTCGCGCAATTGAATGAGGGTCGCCCCTCCGGCAGCCAGTTGTCTGAGTTGTTCGACGTGCGAAAGGCCGCTAATCGTCGGGTCGGTGATGGGATAAAGCTTGGGCAGATTCATGGCGGTCTAGGGCGCCGAGCGAATTGAAGCGGTCGAGCGAGTTGTCGGGCTTCGCCGGTAAGAGTCGCTCGACTGCTTTGACTCGCCAGACTATTTTGAGGTTGCAGATTCGTGTTGTTTGGGGCGCTGCACCGGCGTTTTAGCTGATAAAAATCTGTCCATAAACTTGGTTGACAGATTACCGTTCATAAAATCGGCTTCAGCAAGAATCTTTTGCTGTAACGGCACAATCGTTTGCACCCCTTCAATAATCATGGCTTCAAGGGCGCGTTGCATTCGCGCAATCGCCAGTTCCCGTGTGCGGTGATGGACAATCAATTTGGCGATTAAGGAGTCGTAATGCGGCGGCACAAACCAACCCGTATAAGCGGCTGTATCCACGCGAACACCGGGTCCGCCCGGAAGATTTAAGGTGGTTATCAGGCCCGGCGAGGGCGCAAAAGTATCCGGCGATTCCGCATTGATACGGCATTCGATGGCGTGACCGTAGAAGACAATATCGTCCTGGGTAAACTCCAGCGGTTTACCAGCGGCGACCAAAATCTGTTCGCGCACCAGGTCGGTGTTGGTTACAAATTCCGTCACCGGATGCTCAACCTGTATGCGGGTGTTCATCTCCATAAAATAGAAATTTTTATTTTCGTCGAGCAGAAACTCCATGGTGCCGGCATTGACGTAGCCAATCTCTTTACAGGCGCGGACAGCGACTTCGCCCATTGCCTGTCTGAGTTCAGAGGTGAGCGCGGGCGACGGCGACTCTTCAATCAACTTCTGATGACGACGCTGAACCGAACATTCGCGTTCGCCAAGATGAACGACATGGCCGTGTTCATCACCTAAAACCTGTATTTCAATATGGCGGGCAACCTCGATATATTTTTCAATATAGACGGCCGGATTGTTGAAGGCGACCTGGGCCTCCTGTTGCGCGGCGGGCAAAGCGCTGAGTAATTCTTCACGGTTGCGAACGATACGCATCCCGCGTCCGCCACCCCCTGCAGAGGCTTTAATAATGACCGGGTAGCCAATTTCGTCGGCAATCTTTAACGCTTCTTCTTGGTCTTCGATAATGCCATCGAAACCCGGAGTGATAGGCACACCGGCGGCTTTCATTGTGGCGCGGGCTTGCGCTTTATCGCCCATCAAGCGGATGGATTCTGGTGTCGGTCCGATGAACTTCACATTACAGGCTTCGCAGACCTCAGCGAAGTAAGCGTTTTCCGCCAAAAATCCATAGCCCGGATGAATCGCATCTACGTTGGTAATCTCCGCCGCCGAAATAATCGCCGGAATGTTCAGGTAACTTTTCGTAGATGACGCCGGGCCGATGCAAACGGCTTCATCGGCAAATCGCACATGGAGCGAATCGCGGTCCGCCTCGGAATGAACGGCAACTGTACGAATGCCAAGCTCTTTGCAAGCCCAGATAACCCGCGTAGCAATTTCACCTCGATTGGCGATGAGAATTTTTTTAAACATAGAGATCGGGTTTAGGTTATTGGACATAGGGCTTAGGGCTTTAATCCTAAATCCTATACCCTATATCCTTCCTGTTAGACTTTGACACCAAATAAGGGTTGACCATATTCGACAGGTTGCGCGTTTTCGACAAAAACCTTGACGATTTCGCCGGTGGTTTCGGCATGAATTTCGTTCATCAGTTTCATCGCCTCAATAATACAAACCACCGTCTCTTGCTCAACATTATCGCCGATTTTAACGAAGGGGTCGGTGGTTGGTGACGGAGAGCGATAAAAAGTTCCGACGATTGGCGATTTGATGATATGCAACTCCGGCTCTGGCGCGGTTGCTTGGGGTTGAGGCGCAGTGGTGGCTGGCACCACCGGCGGCGCGAGTTGAACAACCGCTGGTTGCGTGGGAAGAACGGCCGGCGATTGAACAATGACAGGCGCGGGCGGGGCAACCGGCACGGGGTGTTCGCTGGGGCGACAGATCCGCAACCGAAACCCTTCGCGCTCAATCTCGAACTCAGTAATTCCCTTTTCCGTGACCAGCTTGATTAATTCTTTGAGTTCTTTTAAGTCCATTTTCGCCTCTTCGATTTGGATTCACAGCTTGCCTGACAAGAAAACGAAAGCCTCAACCGCTGATGGTTGAGGCTTTCAAAACTATGGTGAACACGCTTCACCTACAGCTAATGCAACTTTTCACCTGAGCAGAGAAATTTGCCTCAGCGCGTTGGCATCAATCAAATACGAATTCAACCTACTCAGATTTTTTGCCGAAACCAAAAAGTCCGCGCTTCTTCTTGCCTTCTTTCGGTGCCTCTTCTTTCACCTCGGCTTTATTTTCGCGGTCAACCAGTTCAATTAAAGCCATCTCCGCGCCATCGCCTTTACGCGTGCCGAGTTTAAGGATGCGCGTATAACCACCGGCGCGTTCCTGATAACGCTCGGCAAGTTCACCGAAGACCTTATCCACAGCCAGAACGCCTGCGGTTCGGGCGGGCTGTTTACGCTTGTAGGTTCCATCGGGAAAGCGATTTTCGTTACCCGAGTGAAAATAGCCGGCCGCCAGACGGCGCGCATGAACTGCTTGCTCAGCCTCGGCCTTCAAGGCGCGTTTGCCAAGGGTGATGGCATGCTCGGCAAACGGGCGAAGTTCTTTGGCTTTTGGCAAGGTCGTCACCACCTGTTCATTGACGATAAGCGAGGTACAAAGATTCCTGAGCAAAGATTTTCTATGCTCTGATGTTCGACCTAATTTTCTGTGTGCTACTTTATGACGCATAATAATTTCCTCTTAAAATCTGCAATTATTTGCCGAAGCCATCACCACCGCCCGGTCCTTGAAGCACGCGCCCCTGATCGTCAAAGCGCATGCCGAAATCGAGTCCCATAGAATGGAGAATATCTTTGATTTCGTTGAGCGATTTGCGTCCGAAGTTTTTAGTCTTCAACATCTCGGCTTCGGTTCGTTGCACGAGTTCACGCAAGGTGCGAATATCGGCATTTTTCAAGCAATTGTAAGAGCGCACCGAGAGTTCGAGTTCATCCACGGATTTATCCAGTGAATCCAGTCCGGGGAATTTTTTCACCTCTTCAGGTTCAGACTCGACCAGTTCGGGTTCTTCCTCAAAGTTAATAAAGATTTGCATATGGTCTTTAATCAACTTCGCCGCCAGTCCAACGGCGTTTTCCGGTTTAACTGAACCGTTCGTCCATACCTCAACCGTCAACTTGTCGTAATCCGTATCCTGACCTAAGCGCGCCGATTCAACCGTATAGTTCACTTTCTTCACCGGCGAATGGACCGAATCAATCGGAATATAGCCAACGGCTAAGTCTTCATCAAAATTGCGTTCGGCAGAGACATAACCGCGTCCGCGTTTGAGGCGCATTTCAATTTCAATTGAACCGCCTTCGGAAATTGTGGCGATGTGAATATTGGGATCGAGAATCTCCACATCTGCATCAGCTTCAATGGCGCCGGACAATACTTCGCCCGCCGTTTCGCTGACCAGGCGCAGGGTTTTCGGGCCCGCGCCATGTAATTTGAATGGTATGCGTTTAAGATTCAAAATGATGTCGGTTGCATCTTCGACGACCCCCGGTATCGAAGAAAATTCGTGTAAAACGCCTTCGATTTTAACGGCAGTAATGGCTGCGCCTTCGATAGATGAAAGTAATGCGCGACGCAAACAATTGCCAATCGTAGTGCCAAACCCCCGCTCAAATGGGTGAGCGTAAAATTTTCCGTAACGGCTAGTGAGCGTTTCCGTTTCACAAGCCAATCTTTTTGGTCTTTGAAATCCAATTAAGAATTGAGTTTCTGTATTTTCCATCAGTCCCTCATGCAGGTCTAGGCTGCCGATGGTGTAAAGTACCGGCAGCCAGTTAATGTCTTAAAAATTACTTGGAATAAAGTTCAACAATAAGTTGCTCGTTGATGTTTTGACCGATGTCTTCGCGACGCGGAAGAGAAGCCACACGACCCCGCATATCTTCAACGGAAGTTACCTCTAACCAGGTGGGTCGTCCACGTCCTGAAGCCGTTTGAAAGGCGCTTTGAATGTGGATATTTGAACGGCTGCCTTCATGAATTGCAACCTCATCGCCGACCTTCACTTGAAAGCTTGGAATATTCACCTTTTTACCGTTAACGACAACATGGCCGTGATTGACCAATTGCCGCGCTTGCGCACGCGAGGTAGAAAATCCCAGGCGGAATACCGTGTTATCAAGTCGGCGTTCGAGCAAGGCCAACAGGTTTTCACCAGTCACGCCTTTCATACGAACTGCCCGTTCAAAATAGAGCCTGAACTGACGTTCAAGCATACCGTAAATACGTTTGACTTTCTGTTTTTCGCGTAATTGTTCGCCGTAGCCGATCAACTTGCCGCGACGCGCGTTGCGACCATGTTGACCGGGAGGTTGCGGACCTCTTTTTTCAATCGGGCAAGAGGGCTTATAGCACCTCTCGCCTTTCAAAAACAGCTTCATTCCTTCGCGGCGGCACAGGCGGCACACCGGACCTCTATATCTTGCCAATTCTATTTCCTCCGTCTTTTTCCTTGTGGGAACTAAAAGTTTACAGGCGTAAATGCCCTTCGTCCTTTAAAACGCTTTCAAGAGCGTCTGACTAATCATGCAAAGCAAGGGCTAGGCGCTTTTCGCAACGAAAAACGCTTCGCCCTCATAAACACTATCCCAAAGCCTTAAACTCTGCGGCGTTTGCTTGGCCGGCAACCGTTGTGCGGAATCGGCGTCACGTCGCGAATCACGCGAACTTCAATGCCAACGGTTTGAATGGCGCGTACGGCCGACTCACGACCAGAACCCGGTCCTTTGACGCGCACTTCGCACGAGTGCATGCCCATATCTCTGGCGATTTGAGCGGCTTTGATTGCCGCTTGTTGAGCGGCGAAAGGTGTGCCTTTACGTGAGCCGTGAAAGCCGAGTGCCCCGGCCGATGATTGACTCACCAAATTGCCTTCCAGGTCGGTAATCGCTACAAGTGTGTTATTAAAACTTGCCTGAATATGGACAATTCCTTGTGGAATGATCTTTTTCTCTTTTTTCTTAAAAGTTTTCTTCTTGCCGCTTTTTTGTTGTGCTTTTGCCATAACCTTCCAAAAGTTATGAGGGCTAATGACAACTGACTGAGTGAACATTAAGTTCTTCTCAGCCCGCAGTCCTTAGCGCTCAGTTCTTACTTCTTGCCCGGAGCTTTCTTCTTCGCAACCGTCATACGACGCGGACCTTTGCGCGTGCGGGCATTGGTATGGGTGCGTTGACCGCGAACCGGAAGCCCTCTGCGGTGTCGCAACCCGCGATAACAACCAATGTCCATCAACCGTTTGATGTCCATTTGAATCTGTTTACGCAAATCCCCTTCGACCATGCCTTGTTGGTCAATGATGGTGCGGATGCGGTTGACTTCCTCTTCGCTTAATTCGCGTATCTTTCTATTAATATCAATATTCGCTTCGCCAAGAATTCGGTTGGCGCGAGCGCGACCTATGCCATAGATGTAAGTGAGCCCGATTTCGGCTCTTTTATTTGCGGGTAAATCTACGCCAGCTATACGTGCCATAAAACTCCGTTAAATCTGAAATCAACAGCCTAGACTATCCTTGTCTCTGTTTATGCTTGGGGTTGACGCAAATCACTCTGACCACCCCGTGGCGATGAATGATTTTGCAATTTTCACACATTTTTTTAACCGATGCTCTGACTTTCATTGTTTTATACCTTCCGGTGTTGATGCGCTCTGTAGCGAAATTTCTACGCGCAAGAAACGGATACTATATCATCCTGAATCTGCCTGTGCAACCTAAGTTTGCCGGTAGCGGTTACGTGATTAGTTGGTTGCTGCCACGGCTCCTTCCAGGAGCGTTAGCACCTGCGGGCCGTCTTGAGTTATCGCAACGGTATGCTCGAAATGCGCCGAAGGTCTGCCATCAATGGTCACCACCGTCCAGCCATCTGCAAGCTGCTTAACGTGATGTCCCCCCAGATTAATCATCGGCTCAATCGCGATGACCAGCCCTTCACGGATTATCGTTCCTTTGCCGGGTTCGCCATAATTCGGGACTTGCGGGTCTTCGTGCATGGCGCGACCAATGCCATGTCCGCAATAGTTGCGGACGACTGAATACCCCAGGGATTCAACGTAAGATTGAACCGCAAATCCGACATCCCCCAGCCGGTTGCCAACCTGACATTGGGTGATGGCTTCATTGAGCGATTGCCGGGTTGCGTCAATCAATTTCGCAACCTCATCGCTGATTTTTCCAACCGGTACGGTGATTGCCGAATCACCGACATAACCTTGTAAAGTTACGCCGCAATCTATCCCGATAATATCGCCTTCGCGCAGTTTTCGTTTGTCGCTGGGAATGCCGTGAACAACCTCTTCGTTAATCGAGGTACAGAGCGAAGCCCGATAGCCGTTATACCCTTTGAAGGTGGGAACCCCTCCGGCATCGCGAATCAAACGTTCCGCTTCGCGGTCTAAATCGAGCGTCGTAATGCCGGGTTCAACCATGGCAGAGAGGCTTTGAAGAACCTGCGCAACAATCTTGCCAGCGGCGCGCATCTTCTCGATTTCAGCTTTTGACTTCCTGATAATCATATAATCAAAGTACCTCGTTTGCGTTCACCAAGCAATTTCCCAGCAATTGGTTAGACGGCATCCGCCGCCTCTTTGCGTAAGGCTTTAGCAATTTCGCCGAAGACATCTTGCGGCGCCCCCTCTCCGTTTACTTTCTTCAACCGATTGGTTTCGGCGTAATACTTGAGTAAAGGTTTGGTCTTTTCATCATAGTCCGCCAAGCGTTGCGCAATGGCTTCTTCGGTGTCATCCGAACGCTTAAACAAAGCGCTGCCACAGATGTCGCACTTGCCCTCTTCTTTGCTCGGCTTGAAATAGATGTTGAAAATATGCCCGCATTTCGAGCAGGTCAGTCGTCCGGCTAATCGTTTGAACAACAAATCTCTCGGCACTTCAATACTAATGGTGGTTATCGAATGGCCTTGCTGTTCAGCCAGTTCTTCAAGTAACTGCGTTTGCGGAGCAGTGCGCGGGAAACCGTCTAGCAGATAGCCGTTTTTACAATCATCCTGACTGGTGCGCTCGTTGATGACTTGAGCCAGAATATCATCGGAAACCAAATTGCCCGATGCTTGAATCTCTTTAACTTGCCGACCAAGCGGCGTATCGCTCTTCGCAACGGCTCTTAAGATATCCCCAGTTGCGACAATTG
>JBIOWC010000182.1:0-6165 GCA_044868105.1 Blastocatellia bacterium | reverse complement strand
AGGCTTCCGTGAGTCCGTAGGCAATCATCAACTCGCGCAGATTCATTTTATCCATCACTTTGCGCATCAAGGGTTCAGGGCAAAGCGAACCTGCCATCACGCCGGTTCTTAAACTGGACATATCAAGGTTGTGATAATCGAGTTGCTCAAGCTCTGCGATAAACATGGTCGGTACCCCGTAAACCGATGTGCATCGCTCTTTTTCAATGTACTGTAAAACCTTCAAGGCATCGAACCATTCGAGCGGCACCAGCGCAACCGCGTGGGTGTAGGCGCCGAGCACGCCAATCACGCAACCAAAACAGTGAAACAGTGGAACCGGCAAGCAGAGCCTATCCTGTGGCGTGTACCCGAGGGCTTCGCCCATCCAGTAACCATTATTCAAAATATTTCGATGCGTCAGCATCACGCCTTTCGGAAAGCCTGTTGTCCCCGAGGTGTATTGCATATTGATGACCTCATCGAGGGCTTGCGCTGCCATCAGTTCATCGAGGGCGGCGTCGCTGACATTTTTCGAGCGTTCGAGCAGGGCGTCATAGCGAAGCATTCCCGCCGGATGGTCTTCGCCGATGTAAATCACCCGGCGCAGAAAAGGAAAGTTCCGGGCTTGCAGGTTGCCTTCTTCTGAAGCCGCGAGTTCAGGAATAATTTCGTTGAGGGTATTGATGTAGTTGACGCTGCTAAACCCTGCGACCGTAATGAGCGTCGAGGTTTCCGATTGTTTAAGCAGATATTCGATTTCACTGGCGCGCAGACTGGTGTTGACGGTGACGAGGATAGCGCCAATTTTAGCGAGGGCAAATTGCAGGACGACCCATTCGGGAACATTCATCGCCCACAGCGCCACGCGGTCGCCGCGCCCGACGCCCGTGTCCATTAAACCTTTGGCAATTTGTCGCGTCAGCCATTCGAGTTCGCTAAACGTGTAGCGCAATTCGCGATTGGGATAAACGAGCGCTTCGTGTTGCGGATAATCTTTGGCGAGTAGCTCAAGCATTTCGCCCAGCGTTACATCCTTATAAGAAATCGGTTTTGCTGCAATCATCGCCTCACCTCATTTAATCAACGGTGAAATTAATATCTCGCCTGGTTTGAAGTTTCTCAAAATCTCGGTTCTGCATTGCCCGGCTCCCGATCAATCGTCGTCTTCCGGCGTTTTGCCGAAGTATCTAAGCCAGGCATTCAGGTCGTCAATCTTTTCGGCTTCGCCGTCTTCAGGTTTAGGCTCCGCTTGAAAAGCAGCTTCCATCTGTTTTCGAAATTCGCCCGAGCGTATCACCGCCGCGCCGCGCGCGCGAACCGCGAAGGCCAGTTCGCGGTCTGAAGTCACGACCGTCAGCCCGCGTCTGTCGCGCGCGGCCTCGACAAGCTTTTTAATGCGCGTATCGGCATCGGACCCGCGTTCTGCGAATAAAACTTTTACGCCGCGAAAGCCTGCGGCATCGGGCAACTGGCTATCGGGGCGGCCATCGAAAACTACTGTAAGGCGGGCTTTTTTCAAGCGCGCAAACTCGGCAAGCTGTTCCAGAAGTGTGCGGCGGGCTTTGCTTTTGTCGCGATGCCAGCCGACGGTTTGCCCCATGACATTATTGCCGTCAACGATGTACGCCATTGTTTGCCGAACCTTGATTTAAGGATGTCGCCATTTTAGCCCGACCGGGTATTGATGAAAAGCAGCGTAGAAAAAAGATTCACCTGGTAGGTATCGAGAGGATGCCTCAATGAGGCATTATCGGCCCTTAAACCCTCAACTGTAGGGTGATAATTTGCCTTCGGAGGAGGAAGTGAGCGATTCACGCGGAAAGCCGCGACCGGCAAATTGCCTTACCGGCTTAAATACAAAAGGCGCTCAAATTTGAGCGCCTTTTGATGGTTATTGAACAAGTTGAAAATTAATTATCACGAATCTTGCCGCCTCCGGTGACGTGCGGTGCGGCTGGAGGTGGCGAAACGTGTGGTGTTTCACTGCGTCCGCCTAAGCCGAGCGAGCCGCCGGCGCGACCACCGCCGCTTGAACTACCGCCGCCACTGTTGGTGCTGCCACCGCTCGTGCCGCCGCCGGTGTTGCCGCCAGTGTTGCCGCCGTTTGAACGACTGCCGCCGGCATAACCGCCGCTGGAACCACCTGAACCATTTGAACCGCCCGACCATCCGTGGTTACCGCCGTGATGACCCGCCCAGCCATTCGCGTTCGGATGGCAATGGGAATAATTGCCGCCATATGGCGAACTGAAATTATTCCAACCGGGCAGGAAGGTGTAGCTGCGGAAGAACGGGTCATATATCCAATAGCTGTTGGCAAATCCGCTTCGCGCCAACGAAGTGCGCATTCTTTCATCGCTGAGTTTTTTATTGGCTGCGATGATGGTCTTGGCGCGCACTTTACTCCAGGTGTCGAAACTGTCTTCGACATTCTTATCGAAAGCCAGAATAGAAGGCGGCGCATTGTCAACGACGACCTTTTTACCCTCTTTAATTTCGACTCCCGCGATACTCATTTTGCCTTTGCGCACTAACATTTCAGATTTGCCGTTCCCGTCAACATTGAAACGATAGACCCCGGTGCGGGCGACCGTAAAAACATATTGCGGAGTGGTCATCTTGATGGAGATATCAACCACACCAGCTTCCAAAATTGCCGACCCCGTCAGCAAGTTGACTTTCAATCTGAAATTGCTCAAATCAGTGAAGGCCACTTCACTGTTTTCCGCTATGCGCAGATAGGTTCCGGGATTGAGTAAGATTTCGACGCGCCCCGTGGCGCTGGTCTTTATCGCGTCGTCGGTTTTCAACTCATCCCCTTCAACTAAAGTTTGCCAATCATCCTTGCCGCGTCTGAAAGTTACATTGCCGGTGATAATGCTGACGATTCCGGCTTTTGCCGATACCGTATATTTCCCATCATCAACCGAACCTTTCAGTTTATCGTCTGCCGAAACAGCGAATGCCGCAATGAGAATGAATAGTAAGGAGAGTGTGATTCTCGAAATTCTCATTTAAGAAATCCTCCTTCAAGGATTGAAGAAAGCGCACGTGCCTGGTTCGTTGTGTTGGTGCGCTCAAACTTCTCGAAAAGTTTTCTGCTTCGTCCGTAGGCTTGATTATACCTCTTAACGATGAGGCATCAAATGAAAGTTTATCGGATGACGAAAAAGTTTTGGTGAACCACTTGCGAGAAACAGAGTGAGCCTCTAGCATATTCGCTTCATAACCCGAAGGGTGAGCCAACTGCTATGTCCGAAAATGAAAAATCCATTGAAACCTTAATCGAAGCGGTTCGCAAAATCAGCCGCTCCTTTGACCTCGACGAAGTTCTTGAAACCATCTTCGACTCCTTGCGCGAATTGCTCGGTTATTCGGCCTCCATCATCTGTGTGGTCGAACCGCGAAGCGGCATTATTCAAGACCTCAAAGTGCGCGGCTATCCGCCGGATGCTGTAGATGAAGATTTTTTGGAATCGGGTAAAGGCATCATCGGTTGGGTGTTGGAAAACGGACGCGAACTGCTCATTAACGATGTCGGACAGGATGCGCGTTATATCAAAGCGCGCCCGGAAACCAATTCGGAAATCGCGGCGCCCATCATTCGCTCCGATAACAAAGTGATTGGCGTCATCAACCTCGAAGCCGATCATGTCAACGGCTATGATGATGAAGATTTGAAGATGCTGATGATGTTCGCTTCCCTGGCGGCTTCGGCCATTGACCACACTATGCTGTACCGCAGAGTGATGAAACAGCGCAGCGCCGAAAGCGAACTCGAACTGGCGCGAAAGGTTGTGGATACGTTATTGCCGCGCCAATTCCCGGATGCCGAAGGTTTCGAGTTTTACGGATTGACAAACCCGGTGCGCGAAGTCGGCGGCGATTATTTCGACTTTATTAATTCGGTGACCGACCGCATCGCCTTTCTGGTTGCCGATGTTTCCGGCAAAGGCCTTGCCGCCGCCTTGATTATGGTGACCTTTCGCGCGTTCATTCACGCAACCATTGTCAATGAACTGGCGATGCGCGCCGTCATGGCGCGGGTCTCGCGCTTGATTCATCAGACTACTTACGGCGAACGCTTCATCACCACCTTCTACGGACTCATTGACCCCGAACACAAACGCTTGCTCTACATTAATGCCGGTCATAATCCGCCGCTGCTTTTGAGAGCCGATGGGACGAATCAATTACTTGAAACCAGCGGCTTGCCGTTGGGAATTTTTGAAGATTCGCGTTATTCGGAATCGGTCGTCAATTTTATGTCCGGCGATATTCTGATTGTTTATACGGACGGCGTGACCGAAGCGTGCAGCGAATGCCCGGACCCTTTCGGGGTCAATCGTCTGGAACAGGTGGCGCGCCAAGCGAGCCATTTAAGCGCCAAAGAGATTTGCGAAGTCATCGCCAACGCCGTCCATGCTTACACGGCAAACATCGGCGGCCCGGAAGACGATTTGACCATTGCGGTCATTAAAGTCAAATAACCTGCCCATCAAAAAAAAGCGGAACCAAATTTTCCAATCTGGTTCCGCTACATTTGAGTGAATAACCATTCCTAAAAAACGCATTCACCCATTATTAGAGATTAAGGAGTGAAGCGGAAAATCCGCTTCACAATTAGAAGGCCAGTCGGGCTCCGAATTGGAACGCGCGAGGACCGCCTGAGCCGAAGGTTTGTCCGACGCGCTGGGTCGGTTTGCCAAACGAACTCGGGCTGGTCAACGCAAAGTTGAAGCCGGTCAGATTGCTGACGTTGAAGACATTAAATACTTCGCCAATCAGACGCAGATTAACCTTCTCTTGCAACTTGAAGGTCTTCGTCAAACGAAAATCTTGCGAAGAGAAAATATCGCCAACGCCGAAATTATTCGGGAGCGTAATGAACGGATATCTCTGATTGGCAACCTTGCCGGCAACTCCAGCAGGGGTTAATTGCCCGGAGAATTTGGTGTTGTATTCGCTGACCAGAGATTGCAGTTCGAGTTTGCTGATAAAGCCGCTGAAGTCTCGGCCCAACAGTCGAAGCAGCGACGAATAACCGCCACTGGTGATGTCGGTTCCGGCATCATTGAACCCGTTGATGGTCGGAGCAATCGGGCCACGGCTGATAAACGCCGAGACCAAAGAGGCCTGGAATCCCCAAGGTAAATCGGCAATTCCTGAAATATTCAGATTATGTTTCGCCAAATCCGGTCCATAGGAAGCGAAGAAATTATTCAGGTTTTGCGTTACATCGAGGATGCTCTTGCTGTTTTGGAAAGCGTATGAGGCGGTGAATTGATAACGGTTCGAGAACCGTTTGTCCACTTTGACCAACAGCGCTTTATAGGTTGAGGTTGCGCCGGGCCACCAGAAGTTGATGGGGCCAGCCGAACATTGCGCGTTCGGGTCATTGGCTTGTGCCGTCGAGGTGCAAGCCGGAATGACCGGGCCAGTAATGGAGTTGAATTTATTATAGTCAACGCTGGCGCCAAAGAAGCCGCCCGGCGTTCCATGAATGGTGTGACGGTAAACGAAATCCGCCTGCGTGACAATGCCACCGGCCCACTCATGTTGAACACCTAAGTTAAAGTGTTGCGCTTGCGTTGTCGGAAATTCCCGCGGATAGATGGCGCCCAGCGCATTCGCCTGTTTTGAAAGCAGAATCTGCGGCTGGTCGCTGTTGCCAGGGAATTTCGCTTCCTGCTGGGCGCGCAGCGCCGGTAGCTCGGCAAGAAATTGTCCGTAGCGATACGCCAGAGAGTTGAGGAAGGCTGAAGAGAAGTTACCTTGTCCATTCAATCTTGCGACCGCCGCGTTGCCGATAAATTGGCGTCCCGAACCGCCAATGACGGCGCGTTCGCCGAGTCGCCACCAGCCGAGTTGGGTGTCATAGAAAACGCCGACGCCGCCGCGCACCACGGTCTTATCATTTTTCCCAACCGAGTAGGCAAAACCGAGTATCGGCGTAAAGTTCTTCCACTCTTTTTCGGGACCGTTGAGGTCACTGCCATAGAGCGGCGCGAGGTAAGCCGGTTTATCCAAATCGAAGTTGAGAACATTCGATTCATGTTCCCAACCGAGTCCGTAATTCAAGGTGAATTTCGGAGTGATTTTCCAGGTGTCTTGAGCATAGAGTTTGAAACGATGATTGGGTCTGGCATTCTCAAATTTATACGCCGGTTGGGCGCGGTCTCC
>JBIOWC010000181.1:0-4325 GCA_044868105.1 Blastocatellia bacterium | reverse complement strand
TTCGGCTTTTAATCGCTCAAACCAACCGGCAAAGCCTCCGGCTTCCATCTTATCCAGATAACTGTCTTTGCCTCGGTCCATAAAATAATACTTGCTCGCATTAGCAAGCCCCGCAAGCACCAAAATTTCGGTGCGCCCTTGCACAAAAATTTTATCCTCAGGATGCAGGTTCGCGATAATTTCGGCAACCGCTATGTCCTGTTTTGCAATCGTTACGCCGGCCGGTCGGCGAATCAGCAAACTGCTTTCAAGCTGCAAAAAAATTACCAGGCCGGCGAGGGTAAAAAATATTCTATTGAAAAGCCGTCTTCGACCGTTTAATGGCGGCGGGCGCAAGGCCCTGCTCAAGGGTGAATAAACCTCTTCTGTAAAGTTAGCCCACAGGTCTTTAAGCCGGGCTTGTTTTGAGGTCACGGCGGCCATTATTGCGCTCACCAAATCAATCGCCAGGTCCAATAACAGAGCTGCAAATATCGCCAAGAAGGGCAGCATCGGAAGGGTGTCGGCGTTGCCTTGCAGGTCAATTAAACAAAACAGAAAGTAGACCGTTGCTGAAATCAACAACGCGTGACGCGGCGCATTTTCAACGAAACATTTGATAAAACCTTTTTCACACGCCCTGATGGTTCGTCCGATTTCCAGCCCAAGGGTCAGCAGATAACCCATCCCGCCAAGCACGAAATAATAGCGCGATTCCGGGTAAGTCATCTGCATAATTGCCTGTATGCGACTCGCTGACGATGCAACTGATTGCATCTCGCGCGGTCCATAAACCGTGCGATTGAAATCAAACGACCACATATAAAAATCGTGCAAGGCTCCTGCAATTGCGAAATAAGCGAGCATCAACACAAGCGGCAGGGCGGCGCCCGCAACCACGCGCCAAAGTTTTCCATCACGCCAACGGGTCAGGTAATGTGAAAACGCCAGCCCTGCAGCGCCGACAAACAGCAACCCTGGCTGCCAACACAGCGCCGAAAGCATTCCCCAAACGCCTGCCGCAAAAGGCTTGTCTTTTACGATTGCCCAAAGCGTTATCAAGCCGAATAAAATCATCGGCGTTTTCGGTTGTGTCCCGGCATTTAAAACTGCGAACGGTTGAAAGGCCAACATGATGAGCGCGGCCAACAGCCCTTTGCGCCGGCTCTCGAAAAAGTCACAGGCAACCAAAAAAGTGAACGCGACGGTGAGCACAATCATCAGGAAAGAGACCCCGCGAATCGCGTAAATGTCGCGAAGACCGAAGGGGCGGGCTAGCCAGATTGCGGCGGCGCTCAAATAAGCCGATAGCGGACTTTTGATATTGACGACATCGCGGTAAGGTAGGCCGCCGCGCGCAATGACCTGCGCAAAATAATCCCAATTGGCGCGGTCTGCGCGTACCGGCAATTCCCATAAACGAAACTGCGCATAAAAGAAGGCCGCGAAAATCAGCACCAGAAAGAACAATCGGCGGCGCGTAAACCAGGCCAGTCGCGTACGTGGGTGGGTTTCAGATGAAATGGCTATCGCGGTCAAGTTAATCCTATCGGGTAAAATCAACTCTGATGTTAGCTCACCCCATGTAACCTAACATCTTCAATCGTTCTAATATTTCTTCGTTCTCTTCCGTAGAGAATTCAACACCACGTGGGTCATCGAATTTTTCTTCAGCCGCAAACCGCAGTGGATGCCCGGCGATAAACTCATCCCTAATCATCTGCGATAAAACTTTCCCATCCATATCTTCCGGCACCTCTCGCCCGAGCAGGTAGAGAATCGTTGGCGTCACATCGTAGATGCTCGCCTGTTCGGCGTTAAAGCCGCGTTTGACCGCCGCCCCGTTAGCAATCATGACGCCTTCCATGCGATGACAGCCGGAGATGCCGAATGCTTCAACCATAAATTTATTCGAGGTAAAATCAGCATTTCCGAGCGGCAGATAACGCATATCACGCGGCAAAAATGAAATGTCCGGAGCATCCGGCACGCGCGCGCCTGAATAAATCTCTTCGCGCCGGTGAAGGCGTCCAATCCACGGTTCGCCCGTTGCAGGATCGCGCAAGGCCTTCAGCTGAGTGACAATCTCTTCACACACGCGGTCGTAGTCGCTCGCCTCGACTGAACCATTCGGTTCGCGCCCCTTTAAATTCACATAAATCTGTCCGTAGTTGCCTTTTGAAAAAGCTCGTGTGCGCGCCCAATCCACATCATTAAAAGATAGAAAGAATGTCGAAAGCGCTTTTGATGCGCCGGCATTATTGCTGACGCCGCGCGCCGGGCGGAGTTTGCCGAGCGGGAGTTTCTTTACGACTTTGAAAGCATTCTCAGGCGTGATGCCTAAATCGAACATCACTTTTTTCAGCCGCGTCTTGGCATCCTGTTTAAGTTGCAAAAAGCCTTGTTGCAGCAACCAGATATTAAACGAGCAATATTTGTGCGCCGCGCCGAATCCATGGTCGGAAGCAATCCAGACGAGCGCCTCGTCACCGGCGAGTTCCGTTAGCCGCCCGATAATTTCATCTACGCGATGAAAGTAGTTGTACACTTGCTCGCGATACTTCGCCGCTTCTTCACGGTTATGTCGCGGATGCTTATCGTCGAAGACGTGCCAGAGTTCATGTTGAATGCGGTCGGTGCCCCAGAAGTATTGAAAGAACGCATCCCATTCATAATGGGTCATCAGGTACTCTGTGACCTTGGCTTTATATTCCAATTCATCATTGAGTTCATTGAGGACGCCCTGCACATTGCCATTGGCGTATGTCTGCGACAGATGTAAACGATAATCGCCGAATTTCGCTTCTAATTCTTCTAGCAAATTAGCCGGAAAGGTGAAATCTCTGCGTCCACGCGGAGTCATAAAATCGGCAATCATCAAGCCATTCAATTGATGCGGCGGGTAGGTGCAAGGAAAGTTATGAACAATGACGCGCTTTCCGGCCTCGCTCAAAATATCCCAGATGGCGCGCCCGTGTCTGAGCGTTGCATTGACTGCAAGCTCGCGGTTCGATTGCTGTTCGCGCATCACAAATTCAAAGATGCCATGTTTGCCGGGATTTTTGCCGGTCATAAATGATGACCAGGCGACGGCGGTAATCGGCGGGAATGTTGTTTCGAGGTTGGCACGCGCGCCGCTTTCAATCAGGCGCGCTATATTCGGCAAATAGCCTTTTGCAATCAGCCCGTCCAACACATTGAACGACGCGCCATCGAGTCCAATCACTAAGAGCTTGTTACGCATAAATAGTCTTCGCGAAAGTAAAGATAATACGTTGCGGCAAGATGTTTATTCAAATGCTGCGGGTGAGGGTAGTCGTGCTGGCACGTGTATCGAGTTCCCGGCTAAGTTGGTTAACGGGCGCTCAAGGAAAGGATAAAGTTTATCCTCGGATGGAGTGGAGAAGGCGGATAAAACGAATTCTACTTCTCCGTCTCACCGCCGCAACAGAAGATAAATTAACCCGTTGACCGACGAGCCCATTGATTTATCAAAAGCGCCAGGCGGCCAGATTTCTCAGTCTTGGCATACACCGGAAACTTGCGCTGTTTGACAGCCCTTCAAGGCGGTGTTTACCATAACCGACTAACTATTTTTCAGGAGTAAGGATATTGTCATCTTCCGGCGTAATTTCATCAGCCGATTCTCATCCAATAGAATCTCAAACCGCCATAGATAAGCCCTCTTTGATTTCCTTGCTGCGCCGCACGGCGACGCTTGGCGCCGTCGCGGCCCTGCTCTTGAGTTTAATCGAATGGCTTGATTTGCAAATTCAACTGACGCCGGTTTTCGTGTCACTTACGGAACGTCTGATTTTTACGGCCTATTCGAGCTTGAATATATTAGTCGGCACTGTGTTGGGCTTGCTCTTAGGTTTATTTGTTTACGCGACAACTTATTTAACCGACCGGCTGGCTAAACTGATGGCGCGTCACGACCGCCCGCAACTGCTATATCACTGGCTGGCGGGGGTAGGCATTTTCATCCTCGCAGCAATCTTATTTAAACAACAACCACGACTGCACGCTTACTTGATTGAACTCCTTCGCGAAGCCGAAAAGGTTGAAGCGGTTCGCGATTATTTACTCAATCATGAACGCTCGACTTCATACGCGATGATGCTGGCTTACCTTATCGGGTGCTGGCTATTGTGGCGACTCGCCAGGTTGACAAATCGCTTAAAAAAGCCTGTAAAAATCGGCGTATTTCTGCTCCTCGCTCTGCTGATTGCCACTGCGTATTACATTGATTCTCGCATTGAAGTTCAGCTTTATGATCCGTCTCTGCATCGCACTTTATTCATCTTGAATTTCGCCTTGATGATGACCCTTTGTAGCGCCATCTA
>JBIOWC010000180.1:0-3289 GCA_044868105.1 Blastocatellia bacterium | reverse complement strand
ACCATCGTGAGGGGGTTCGATCCGCCACATAGCCTGTGCCTGTGCCCGAGTAGCTTGGGCGATCGGGTAGTGGATTGTTGGTACCGGCATTATTGATACCGATGGTGAGGGTCTGCGGAACGCCGCTTTGAATCGTCGTGTTCGTGCTCAACTGCCACCCACCGATAAACCCATTGGCGATTGCGTTGTTAATGTTCAGGGATTTGCCTCTGCCTATAGGCAGTTCATAGACCGCCCCGAGAACCCAACGATGGCGCACGTCGAAAGACGACAATCCCCGCTCGCATGCCAGGCAACTGCTGTCTTGTGGGAAGAGGGTGTCGAGGCCCTGAGTGCGGGTGCCGCTGGCATTGTCTATCGACTTGGCATAGGTGTAATTGGTGGTCAAGCTGACCCCCTGGCCGAAGCGCCGTGTCAGCTTCACGCTTCCGGCGTTGTAGTTTCCGTTGAAACTGTCATTGACAAAGGAAAGGACCCCAAAATTGGCAAACGGGCGGCGCGAATTGATGCTACTTAAAGGTCCCGGGAGCGCCTGATTGATGTTCTGGAAGCCGTAGAGGTGACGGCTTTGCGACCCGAGGTAGCCCGCTTCCACCAACCAGTTGGTGCTGATCTGTCGTTGCACGCCCAGCAGGTACTGCATGGTGTAAGGCGTAGCGTGGTTGTAAGAGGCCGCCCACGCAAACGGCGGTGGCACCTGAACGAAGGTTCCGTTTCCGCCGGGGATCGCATTGCTCCAGATTACCGGATTTGCGGGCGTCGAAGTGAGGTCCACGCGGGCCGCGATATTACGCGCCATGTCGAAGTATTCAGCGTTGGCAATGTCCTGCATAAAGAAGATGCCAAAACCGGCACGAATCACGGTCTTGTCATCGAGCGAGTAGGCAATGCCAAGGCGCGGGGCGAAATTCTTATACTTCGTCTCCCTGAGGTTATTGTTCAGACCACCGCCGCAGACAGCCTGAGTGCTGGTCCAACGGATGGCCAAACCCTCGTAAGGATCCGTGCAACCCTTGCCTTGCCGCACGAAGAACGGCCAATCGGCTTGCGGAGCGTTGGCAATAAATTCAATCTTCGGTATCTTCACCGTGAAATAGTTGCCCAGGGTATTAGTGAAAGGCGGCGTCAATTCGTAGCGCAAGCCCAGCGACAGAGTCAGCTTGGGAGTGACCTTCCAGGTGTCGTCAATAAACGTATGGAAGACGTTGCGCTGGAATTTCGCATCCGCAACGGCGGCCGCATTGGTGGATACGAAAAGTCGCCCGAGCAGGAATTCGGCGAAGGCGTAGCCGCCGCTTCCATCTGCAGGGTTCTTGGTGGCGTTCGCCTGAAAGGTAAACACCCCGCGTGAGAACTGATTGCCCACTTGGTTGAAATTTTGCCGATCATATTCAAACCCGAAGGCGAAGGTGTGCTTGCCATGGACCCATGACAACTTTTCGACGAATTGCAGGGTGTTGTTGTCGATGGCGAAAGGACCGTCGTTGGCGTCGCCGATGGCGGTAAACCCACCCCCGTTAAATACCACGTTTGGAATTCCCCAGGTGATCGTATCGCCGGATTTTTGGTTCGGGATGCCAATGGCAGAAACCACATCCGAGCTGCCGGCGCTCAGGGTGCCAAGCGAGTTGAAGAAACGCGTATAGCCGAACCGCGCGTCATTGACGAGGTTGGGAGTTAAGGTCCGCGTGTTGGACCCGGTGTATTGTTCGTAATTGGTCAGAACCTTGGTCCCCGCAAGATTGAGGCCTTGCGCGGAGGTGTTTTCGTCGCCCCAATTATAGCGCCCCATCCACTGCGACTTTGGCGATTCGACGAAATCAAGTCTTAGAACAAATCCGTCCCGGTTGAGTGGTTGGGAACTGGTCTGCGCATAGTTGTTGGTTCCGAGCGTATTGGAGGAATTGTAGTATTGCAAAAACTTCACCGAGATCGGGTCCAAACGGTTTGTGGGGATGATGTTGCCCTGGAAGGGTCGCCCGGTGTTCGGATCGTAAATGATCGTCGAGGGGAGCAACTCGCTGAAGTCGCCAGCAAACATTTTGGCAGTCGGCACGGTAAAGGTGTTCAACACACTCTGTCGGCGACGCAGGGCCTCATAGTTGGACATGAAGAACAGTCTATCGCGCCCGTTGAACAGCCCTGGGATGCGCACCGGTCCGTCCAGTTCGAAGCCGTAGTCATTCCACTTGAACGGGTTCTTCGGCTTGGCGGTGGTGAACTGGTACTGCTTGGCGTCCAGCTTGTCGTTGCGCAGAAATTCAAAGAGCGCGCCGTGGTAGGCATTGCCGCCCGACTTGGTGAGCACATTCACCTGGGTGCTCTGGTGCCCGTACTCGGCCGGGTAGACGCCGATTTGAACCTTAAATTCCTGGATTGCGTCAATGGACGGAAGGGCGACGTAGGTGTTGAAGTTCACATCCATGTTGTTGACGCCGTCGAGCGTGTAGTAATCGAAGAAGATGCGCTGCCCGCCGGCGGATATCGCTTGCTGGGCGCGTTCACCGCCCTGGCGGGCTCCCGCTTGCCCGGCGGCCGGCGCCAGTACGTTGGCGTTGGGCGAAAGCGCGACCAGATTCAAGTATTGTCGGCCATTTAACGGTAATTCAGTCACAATCTTGTTTTCAACCACCGTGCCGATAGTCGTGTTTTCGGCGTTGAGCAGCGCGCTAGTGGTCGTAATTGCCACCATTTCGCTGACCTGACCGACTTCCATCGTTACATCCAGTCGTGCCGCCTGTTGAACCTCGAGCCTGATGTTATCGAGTTGCGCCGTTTTGAAGCCTGATTGCTCGACTTTCAACTCATAGACGCCAGGCAGCAGCGAGGGGAAAGCATAAAGCCCTTCGCTGTTGGTTGTGACCTTGCGCGTCGCGCCGGTCGCTTTGTTCGTGACCGTCACGCTGGCGCCCACCACCGCGGCGCCCGACGAATCAGTCACCAAACCGGTGATGTCACCGTTAGTCTGCGCTTTGCTGGTAGGGGTCAAAACGTAGAGCATTGCCACACTGCTTAGCATAAGAAGTACAAAACATATTTTCATTTTCATATTGCCTCCTCTGAAGGTGCCCGCAGCTTGTCACGCCGCGCGAGACTTGGTACTGATATGGCCTAAATGATCCGAGACCAGCGGAATCCCATTATGTTGATTGACCGAATCTCGCTAATGTAATTGGGAAAAAACTCAGAATAACTAGGAATGCGACACAGTTATAAAGCCTCAATAAATGTCCTACAAGTATTTGAACGTTAATAAACGTTTGGTAACATATCCCTGAACTGTTTTCAC
>JBIOWC010000179.1:0-5581 GCA_044868105.1 Blastocatellia bacterium | reverse complement strand
GGCGGCTTCAGTTGAAGCCGCCCTTGTTGTTTCTTATAAGTGAATTTGAATATGTTGTGCTAAGCGCGAGCAAAATGGTTTATCTGTTCGCCGTCTATTGCAGACAGATTGATGAAGTCAACTTTGAAGCCTTCTTTGAATTGGTGATGCGTAACAACCGCTTGCGTAGAGACCTGATGTCCATTGGGAAGGTTAAGATGAATGGCCACTTCCGAACCGGTAATTGCCGGCACAAAACTTTCTACAAATAATCCCTTTTCATTAAGCTGAAATACTCGACATTCGCGATGCAGTCCGTTGATTTCACAATTGGCGCGAATATCGCCTCTAAGCTTTACATCCCGCTCTGCTGACTGGCACACCCCAATAGCGCTCATAGAATCAATCTCCTTAAATGAAATTATCTTTACACTTAATTCAAAGAGCCGTTGACCATCGTCTATACGGGCGGTGAGAAATTTTGGAGCGTTTTAGCAGGTTGCAGCTTTTTGCAGCCCGGCTAATTGTTAGTTTCTCACTCCAAAACAACTTCGTATATTCAATCGGTGTGCGCTTTGAATCAAGCATTAAAGCATACATCGAACGCCGGCGGATTACAATTGTAATGGTTGGTTTTTTGATGTGGTGATAAGAAAAACTTACTCGGCGGTTTCGTCAGGTTCATCGTCCTCGCTCTTCTGAAAAGCTCTTTTCGTAGCCCGCAAGGCATTGCGAATCACCCCCTGTTTCGGAGGTTCTTCGTGTGGTTCGCGCTGGGCCTCTACTTCGATAGCTGCAAAAAATTGCGCGGCCATCATCTTCGCTGCGGCTTGAACCATACGTTGTCCGACACTGGCGAGCGTGCCACCGACTTGCGCATCGCCTTGGTAATTAACCAGCGTGCTGCCATCGCGTTCTTCAAGGTCAAGAATGCCCGTGCCTTTAATAAACCCAGGTTGCCCTTTGCCTTCAATCGCCATTCGATAATGGGAAGGCGGTTGCATATCTTCTAATCGCACACTGCCGGTGAACATGCCTTTGATTGACCCGACTCCGGCGCGAAGAGTTGCTGAGAAGGTATTTTCACCGGTTTGCTCCAATTTTTCACAACCGGGAATGCAACGCTTTAACACATCCGGGTCAAGCAATACATCATATACACGCTCACGCAAAGCGCGGACTTCTTGTGTACCTTCTATTTTCATAGTGATGAGTGATGAGTGATGAGCGATGAGTCCAAAGCAGCCATCTCCTGACTCATCGCTCATCACTCTTTACTTTGTTGCTGCAGCAATCGCGCGGCGAGCAAAAACCTGAACCAGATGACGGCGGTAATCTTCCGAGGCGTAAATATCGCCGTTGACATCCACGCCGTCTGCAGCGTGTGCGGCCGCGGCGGCAATGGTTGCTTCATCAAGGGCATTGCCAACCAGCGCGTTTTCAACTGCCGTGGCGCGGTACGCTTTTGCGGCGGCGCCGGTGATGCCGATGCTCGCCGATTCGCATTTGCCGTCTGCGCCTTTAACAAGGTGCACGGCGCACCCAACGACCGCAAAGCCCGAAGCCGGTTGTGCAGCTTTGCGGTAAGCTTGTCCGTAATTGCCCGCCGGTTTATTGAGGCGAATCTCGCGGATGATTTCACCCGGTTCAAGAGCCGTGGTCAGCAGGTCAACAAAAAAATCATCGGCTTTAATTATCCGCTCACCGTTTGCCGTTACCGCGACAATTTCCGCCTTCAGCGCCAGCATAGCGGCGGGCCAATCGGCTGCCGGGTCGGCGTGCGCAAGGCTGCCGCCAATCGTCCCTTTATTGCGCACCTGCACATCACCGATTTGGGCGGCGCATTCGGGCAGTATCGGACAACTAAGTTTGAGCCCATCAGACGATTCGATTTGGTAATGTGTGGTCATCGCGCCAATGGTAATTTGCCCGCCATCTTCTCGAATATAGGCAAGATCTTTGATGCGCCCGAGGTCAATCAACATGGATGGTTGCGCGAGTCGCAATTTCATTGCCGGAATTAAACTGTGACCACCGGCTAAAATCTTTGCATCGTCCTGATGCTCTGAAAGAAGCGATAAAGCTTCATCCAAAGTTTTCGGAATCAGATAATCAAATTGAGTTGGAATCATTTTTTCGCCTCCTTAATTTTTTGTGTTTAAGATTCGCCAGATGGTTTCGGGCTTAAGTGGCATATCCACATGTCGCACACCAAAGGGCGCTAGCGCATCTACGACTGCGCCGACAATAGCTGGTGTTGCTCCGATGGTTCCGGCTTCGCCTACGCCTTTCGCGCCAAGCGGATTAACCGGCGAAGGCGTCTCAGTGCTGTCCAGTTCGAGATGGGGAATCATGGCAGCTTTCGGCACAGCGTAATCCATCAACGTGCCGGTCAATAGTTGCCCATTCTCGTCATAAACCACCTCTTCGTACATGGCTTGCCCGATAGATTGAACGATGCCGCCATGGATTTGTCCTTCAACTAACATCGGGTTGATCTGTTTGCCGCAATCATCCACCGCAACATATTTCAAGATGGTTACATCGCCCGTGTCTTTATCAATTTCAACGACACATATGTGTGTGCCGAAGGGGAAAGTGAAGTTTTCCGGCTCAAAGAAATGCGTCGCCGAAAGTCCAGGCTCCAGTCCCGGCGGAATCTCTCTGGCAATGTGAGCCGCCAGCGCAATGTCTTGAACCGATATGTGTTTGTCATCGAGATTCGGTTCGGGCAAGGCCGCAGCCGGAGCCTGACCAACCGGAACATCGGGTTCGGGAACGGCTCCAGCCGCTGCTGCTTTCGCGGCGGCCTTCGAATATTTTCCTTCCTTGAACATTACACTCGAAGCATCCGCGCCGAGCATATGGGCGGCGATTTGATTCATTTTTTCTTTTAACTTTTCGGCGGCTTTATAAACAGCCGTGCCGCCGACTGCCAGCCCACGCGAACCAAAAGTTCCGATGCCGTACTGCACAATTGCCGTATCGCCGTGAATAACCGTGACATCTTCGAGCGGAATATGGAACATATCGGCGACGATTTGCGCGAACGAAGTCTCTTCGCCCTGTCCGTGCGGCGATACGCCTGTAAGCACGGTGACTTTGCCGGTCGGTTCAATACGCACCGTCGCGCTCTCCCAACCCCCTGCAGGCATCGCCTGTGATGGGCCAAGCGCGCAGATTTCAACGTAAGTCGAAACGCCTACACCGACGATGCGCCCTTCTGCACGGGCTTGCTTTTGCATTTCGCGCAATCCCGCATAATCGGCATTGCCGATGGCCTTATCCAAAGCGCCTTCATAATTGCCGCTGTCATAGAAAAGACCGGTCTTGGTCGCAAAGGGAAATTCCTCAGGTTTAGGGAAATTTTTACGCCGCAATTCTGCCGCATCCATTCCGAGTTCAGCGGCAACCAGATCCATCGCCCGTTCGATAACATATGTTGCTTCGGGGCGACCGGCGCCGCGATAAGCGTCGGTTGACATTTTGTTTGTAAAGCAAGCCGTGATGTTCATCTGAATCGCCGGGATTTTGTAACACCCGGAAAGCATCAATCCCGTAAGCGTCGGAATTGCGGGGGTGAGCAGTTGATGATAGGCGCCCATGTCTGCGAAGACGTTGTAGCGCAGCCCGGTAATCGTGCCGTCATTTTTGCATCCGATTTCGATGTAGCCGACCTGGCCGCGCCCATGAATAGTCGCTTGAATATTTTCGCGGCGCGTCTCAATCCATTTCACCGGTTGGTTGAGTTGCATCGAAATCCATCCGAGCAAGGCTTCTTCAGCATAGACGTTGAGCTTCGAGCCAAAGCCGCCGCCCACTTCAGGAGTGATGACTCGCAATTTGTTTTCAGGGATGTTTATCATCAACGCCACCTGGGTTCGCATCAAATGCGGAATTTGCGTTGACGACCAGAGCGTGAGTTCCTGTTCGCCGGGTAAATATCTTGCCAGCACGCCGCGCGGTTCCATGGCAATCGGCGCCAGGCGTTGATGCACGACACGTTGTTTGATGACGTGGTCGGCCTCCGCCAGGCCCGCTTCAATATCGCCTTCGCCGGAGGTTAAACGATACGCGATATTGTCGCCGTATTCTTCATATACTAACGGTGAACCGGCTTCGGCAGCTTTCTCGACATCAACGACGACGGGGAGTTCTTCATAATCAACCATGATTAAATCCACCGCGTCGCGCGCCGCGTAACGGTCGGTCGCAACGACTGCGGCAATCGGTTGACCGACGAAGACCACATGGTCACCAGCCAGCACGCGATAATCCGGCACTTTCAAATCGGGCAACGCCCCGGCACAGGGAACCGCACCGATTTTGCCGGCAACCTCTGCACCCGTATAAATCGCGACAACCCCCGGCGCATTAGCCGCTTCGCTCACATCAATGTTGTTGATGCGGGCGTGCGCATACATCGAACGCAAAAAGGCGACATGTAAAGTATCGGGTAATTTGATGTCATCCACATAATGCCCAAGGCCTTGAATCAATCGCGGGTCTTCCGTGCGTTTTACTCTTTGTCCAACATAATTGCTCATAAGTCCTCCGCTAACTGGTGGTCAGTAATCGGTAGCCGGTGGTCGGTAATCTCTTATTCACCGACCACCAGCTACTGACTACTGGCTACCGGCTTAATCACCGCTTGCTGCTTGTGTTTTTGATTTGTCCGCAGCGTACTTCACCGCTTCGACAATATTTTGATAGCCGGTGCAACGACATAGATTGCCTTCCAAACCATGACGAATCTCGTCATCCGTGGGGTGGGGATTGCGGTCAATCAGTTGGGCGCCGGAAATAATCATTCCCGGTGTACAGTAACCGCATTGCAAGCCGTGACATTCCCAGAAGCCTTCCTGTACAGGGTGCAATGCGCCATTTGTCGCGAGCCCTTCGATAGTTGTGACGCTCAATCCATCCGCTTGAACAGCAAACATGGTGCAGGATTTGACGGCCTGCCCGTCTAACAACACCGTGCAAGCCCCGCAAATGGAGGTCTCGCAACCGATGTGTGTGCCGGTAAGCCCCAATACATCGCGCAAATAATGCACAAGCAACATTCGCGGTTCGATTTCGTGAGAGTGAGTTTTTCCATTGATTGTGATACTGACAGCTTTCTTCATAAAGCCACCTCGTTTAGTTTGAATTGCTGGTGAGATTACAAATGATTTACAAAAAACAGGCTAAAGGTTTATACATCTGAAATCATTCAGTGACAAATGAATTCAAACAAAAATCCTCGGCGACAAAAATATTTGTTGCGACAGTTGGTTGAATGAAAAGAGTATTGGCAGCCTCAACTCTTTTTGCGGTAAGCAAACAGGGCAAGACCGGCAAGAGCCAGGCACCCAAGCAGTGAAAGATAGTTGCCGATGACTCGCGGCCTGGTGTCTTCAAAATCCAGAGTCAACTGATGTGTGCCGGGTTCAATCGTTAGCTGTATATTGCCTTCTTTTCCTGGTGAAATATTGAGCGGTTGATTGTCCAGGCGGGCAACCCAGCCGGGAAAATATAAGGTTCGCATGGTGATTATAGATTGTGCTTGAGCCATCACCTCATAACTTTGATGACGGCCTCTGTCATCAAGCGAATTGAT
>JBIOWC010000178.1:0-6542 GCA_044868105.1 Blastocatellia bacterium | reverse complement strand
GGTCAGCACTTTCAAGGCAAACTCCATGGATTCGGGAGCCGCATCCAAATCCGCTTCATAAATCGTGCGACAGAGTTCATTCAATCCGATAATGGCGATTCCATGGGTTGACCAATTCAATTTGATGAAGGATGAGCCGCCGGCCCGCGTCGTCAGCCCGGCCAGCGGCCCGCTGTCGCCCAGGGCGAGAAGTTTTTCAAGGAAAACGCGTTTTTCAAGATGCGCCTGGGCGGCGGTTTCCATCAGCCGGGTCAACTCTTCAAAGACGCGAACCGGATTATCGGCAGCCAGAAAACCGACGCGCGGCAAATTCAAAGAGACGACTTGAAATTGCACGGCGCGCAGGGCGTGATTGTCGGCGCGCTTCAAGCCGTTTTCATCCTGTATGCCATAGCGGCGGAAAAATGAAATTTCATCATCGCGGTCAAAAGCAACCACCAGGCCCCCGCGTTCGACAGCCAAACGACTGGTTAAATCCAAAACCGCGCGATAACCCTGCATCTCATTGAAGTGTTTATTAATGTGCAGGATTAAACGCGGTGTTAAAAATCCCCGCCCTGACCCGTCGCCTTCCAGATAGACTTCGAGCAAGGCGGTTAAGAAGCGATGCGCCTCTTCGGTAAAATCCCCGTAAGTCTTCTCTAACTCCTGACCGCCGGCGCTGATGACGCGGCGTGATTTTAAATAAGCCGGGGCATCCCAATCCAAATGCAAATCCGATGACATCACCTGTCCGCCGCGCGCCACAGCGGGCGCCGAAAATTCAAAGATGAGGGTCTGCGCCAGTTGTTTGATATTTGAATCGCTCAAATCGGTTAAGAAAGGAGCCAGCGCGAAATTCAGCGAATCCCAGATGACCGGACCGGCTAAGAACCCTTGCAGCGAGGCCGAAAATTTAATGAGGTGTGCGATGAGCACTTCGGCGCGGCGCGCCGGGCGTGAACTGGCAAATCCGCGCGGCAAGGCGATACCAAATTGTTTGAGGTAATCAATCGTTGAGATTAACGAATAGGGGCGGTCAATCGCGCCGATGCCGTGTATGTGTATATCGCCGACCGTGTGCGCGTTGGCGATGGGTTCGGAAAATACGTTGAGGATGGCATATTCGCGTTTGATAGCTTCCGCCAGAATAAGACTGGTGCCTTCAGGACCAAACGGTTGCGTGGCATTCTCGCGAAAGGCGCTATGAATGATGCGGTCAACGTCGTAAAGCGGGACGCCCAGCCGGGTGTGGGCGCGATGCGCGTCTTCGAGTCCGAGTTCGAGTAATTTAGCATCAACAAGTCCGCGAATTAACGATGAACTGAGCGAGCGAAAACCGAGTTTTTGAATGAACTGTTTGACTTCGAGGCTGATGTGGGTTGCCAGGTCATGGTCAATATTGGCTTCGCGGACGAGGGCTTCGGCAATCCGTTGGGAATCGAAAATCGCCACCTCTTCATCCGAACGCCGGACAAGTAATTCAAGCTCACCAACCGTTTCGGTTGATAGAAGGTCTTTGGTTTCTGATGAAAAATCGCTTGGCTCCATCGCTGAGGTAAGATACTTGTTTTAAGTGCTTGAAGCAAGCAGACAAATTCCCGGGTAACCGGGAAATCCTTGGTTGATGCGAGAATTGTAGGGGAAACCACAAGGGTTGCCCGAATCGGCTGAAAGCCGATGACTCCTTGGGCGCACGCAAAATTCAGGCAAGCCTTACGGACTACCAATTCCCGCAAATTTTTTCCTGGTAGATGAATATTTTGCTGGGCGAATAAGCGGGTAAATCACTGAGCGGGTCGGCAATATGAGGTTCAGCCGGCAGCGCGCGAGACGCACCACTATCTAAGACTTGATGCGCCAATCACCCATTTAATAGCCTGATGAAGAGGCGCGCGAACCTGTCGCGCTCAGCCATTCGCGGATGCCACCACGAATTGGCCTCATACCCTCCATAGGTCAGGCGACTGGTGAGCTTCCATAATCCGTTGATATAGCTCGTTGGGTCACGCCCCATCAGCTTGAGCGTCAACAGGGCAACCGCATCACATTTTAATTCCACCGCTCGCATAACGAAGGCCTTACCGCTTCGCTTAGCGGCCAGGCTTTCGTCAGTGAAATAAGCATGTCCTACTTCATGTGCGATAACTCCAGCCAATTCATCGTTGTTAAGGAATAAGGCAAGCGAATCGGAAATCGCCAGGATACAACCGCGCCAGACAAAGGCAAGCGGTTGTTCGCTGTGGTAGAGGTATAACTCAAGATTTTCCGTTTGATGGTGTAACTCCAGAACCGATGCCATCACCTGCTCCAGCCGTCTGTGAAGATTACTGCTATTAACTCGATTCTGCCGCACATGCTCGGGGAGCGAGGCGATGGCATTTTGGCGGTACTGAGCGCCCAGGACAGTGATTGGCCTATTAATAATCTTTCTCTTCAGCTCCGTGACGGAACCCGCCTTGAGGTCGCCGAGCGCCTTCTCAACAAGGTTTTCCGCTGGCGCGGCAGGAGCGGCAAAAAAGGTGATCGGTGTGAAGATTAAAAAGATTTTCAGCAACATTACTTGGCGCCTCCTTCGCGGTAGCCATCTCGCAATCCGTGTAACCTCGAATCGAACCTGAGATGCTCAAGCATCTTCCTGGCTTGCAGGCGTTGCTCCGCAGTTAGGATTGCAAAAATCTTGGCTTTGAAGCGTGCTTTAGCGACCAATAACTGGGTGAAGGTTTGTGATGGTTGTTCGGCAAGTTGGCGCACCTTTGCTTCATCGAACAACCCATCGGCGCTCGCCTCACGAACCGATTCGGATTCTCGGGCAAACTGTTCAGTAAGCGATTCGATTGCCGGACTCTCTGAAGAGATAATCTGATTGATTTGCTCTTGTTGCTCATCGCTTAAATCAAGCCGACGAGCAAGAAGCGCGACCATCTGTTCGGGGAACTCGCCGCTATTTTGGTTGTGCCAATTTCGCCAGTTTCGCCCGTCTCGATTGTGCCAATACCTCCAGCCTCCTTCCTGGGCGCGGGAATAGAATCGGCCTGCGATTGCCGCCACCGCTACAATGGCGATAGCTAAAATAATGCGTTTTCTCATGACCTAGCTCCTTATCTGATTTTTACTGCGCGCCGTGATTGACCGGCGAACGCAGTTGTTATTCACCAATGAATACGTGCGTTCGAGCGGGCGCACTGTAAAACCTCGGTAACGAAATGTTAAGTTTTGTTATTGATAGAGCGGCAATGATTGATTATTGAACGGAGTTGACCTGCCGCCGGTATGACGATGATGAAACTGCCAGACCTGAAGAGTAGAATGTGAGCATGAGTATGGAAACGGAATTATTTGAACCTCGGCCGCGGGTGTTAATCATTGACGACGACGCGGGATTAAGCGAGTTAGTGGCAGAGTATCTTGAACCGGAAGGTTTTCAAGTGCGCACCGTGCCCGACGGTGAAGCTGGCGTTCTTGAGGCGCTTTCCGACAACTATGACATCATTGTTCTTGATGTGATGCTGCCGGGAATTAACGGCTTTGAAGCACTCCGCCGAATCCGTGAGCGCTCAACCATCCCGGTCTTGATGCTGACCGCCAAAGGTGAAGACCTTGACCGCATCAGAGGGTTGGAAGTCGGAGCCGATGATTATCTCGCCAAGCCTTTCAATTCGCGCGAACTCGTCGCCCGCCTGCGCGCCATCCTTCGACGAACCTTGGCGAAAACGGAACCAACCCCTGAGCGCTTGACCTTGGGCGATATTGTGATGGATACCGGAACCCGCACGGTGTGGCGCGCCTACGAGCTTGTTGAGCTGACGAGCGGTGAGTTCGACCTGCTTGAAATTCTTCTGCGCTCGGCCGGTCGTGTTGTGCGACGCGAAGCCTTAGCGCGCGCCGTGCTTGGACGTGAACTCAACCCGTTCGACCGCAGCATAGATGTGCATGTGAGCCGCTTGCGCAGTAAACTCGGCACGAAAATAGACGGGGTCGAACGCATCAAAGCGATTCGCGGAGTCGGCTATATTTATACGGCAGCGGGTAGTTCAAGCAGATAAGGCATCCCTTTTTAATTTAAAATTAAGGAGGGAAGCTGACGGGGTTGAGGGCGCACGGTTTTTATGAATCTGTTTCTTAAAATCTTCATCTGGTTTTGGCTGGCGATGGTGCTGGTTGGCGCGGCGCTGGTTATCTCAGTGGCAACGACCGGGCAAGCCGGAGGTCCGCCGTGGCTCGATTTTGTTGAGCGGGCGATTAGATTGCAGGGGCTAGAAGCGGCCAGCGCATTTGAGCGCGGCGGACAACCTGCGCTCGACACTTACCTACAGGAAGTAGAACGCGGGGCGCAGGTTGAGGCCTATTTATTTGATGAACAGGGAAGGGAATTGCGCGGGCGAAAACCACCGGCAGATGCGGCGGGGCTGGTTCGCCAAAGTGCAGAAAGCCCGACGGGTGAGTTCAGATTTTACGGTCCCCATCCGTTGGCCGCCCAACGCGTGATGGCTCCGAGCAGAAGATATTATGTGTTCGTTATGCAAATGCGCAGTAACGCATTCGGATTTTCCGGCGGAGGTCTTGGTGTGCTCGGCCTGCGCATTGCCCTTGTGCTCTTGACAGGTGGAATCGTTTGCTACGGATTAGCGCGGTATCTGGTCGCGCCTGTCGTCAAGTTGCGCGCCGCCACGCGTCAACTAGCGAGCGGCGATTTGTCTGTGCGCGCCAGCCCTACAATTGGCAGTCGTCGTGACGAACTCGCCGACCTTGGACGCGACTTTGATGTGATGACAGAACGCATTGAATCACTGGTAATTGCACAACGTCGTCTGCTCGGCGATATTTCCCATGAACTTCGTTCACCCCTGGCGCGCCTTGGCGTGGCGTTGGATTTGGCGCGCCGTCAGGCCCCGCCTGCAAATGGCGCAGCTCTGGAACGCGCACACCAACGCATCGCTTATGAAGCCGAACAATTAAACCAATTGATCGAGCAACTGCTCACTTTGACGCGCCTTGAAAGCCAGGTCACCGAAAGTGGAAATGACAGCGCCCAGCCCGTAGAGCTAGCGGCGTTGATGGGTGAAATAGTCGCGGACGCCGATTTCGAGGCGCGCAGTCGCAATCGCCAGGTACACATCGTCGCAAGCCGTCCATGTCAGGTTCTCGGTAATCGGGAATTACTGCGGAGCGCAATAGAGAACGTCGTACGCAACGGTGTGCATTATACGGCTCAGGGCACAGCGGTTGAAATTACCCTTGAATGTATATCTGATCAACAGAGCGCCCGTATCCGCGTGCGGGATCACGGCGCAGGAGTCCGCGAAGAAGAGCTGGAGCAATTATTTCAGCCTTTCTATCGCACGGCTGATGCCCGCGATCGGCAGACCGGCGGCACCGGTCTGGGGTTAGCGATTACCGACCGTGCCGTGCGACTGTACAAAGGGACTGTCGCGGCAAAAAACGCCCCTGACGGCGGCCTCGTTGTTGAAATTCTTCTCCCGGTTGATAGCAAAACCCCTGTGAAGGATCACTCCTAATTAAGTTTGGAAAATAGACTGAAGCAGTAAAATATTTCACTGGTTTTCATGCCCCAGCCAGATAATGAGCAGATTAACAAACAGACAACTCGCCCCCTTACGCATCGATTGATTGACCGATTTATTCTCGGATATTTCTCGCCGCCATCGGCGAATCGGCTTTTGCAGTTTTACCCTGTGAGATATAATTGCGCGGCTTTTGAATCAACATCATCGAGGGTGTTTATAAATTGGCTTAAGCCGCGAAGCGGTCTGAAGAAGATGGCCAGTGGTGGAACCTCTGGAACTTTGTCTTCTCCTTGCACCTTCAACGCATTTTGAATTTCAAAACGCCCGCTTAGCTTCGTCTTGAATATATCCCCTGCAATCGCTGAGGTTTTTCCGCGCGACAGACAGATTTGAATATAAGGAGTTGATATGAAGAAAGGATTACTGTTTTTTGCCATCACCTTGTTTTTTGTGGCGACGGTGATGAGCGCTAGTCTACGGTCAAAAAAGTTTGACTCACATTTTGATAAAGCAAAGAAAAGCGCCACCACCTTTTCATCTATTTCATCCATTCATTCGCAATCCTATCGCAGTCCGGGCGACACTCACAAAATGCTGATTGCCGCACATGATCGAGAAGCCATTGAGCAGGCAAGAAAAAACGGCGCCGTCGAAATCGCGGATTACGGCTCCACTAAACTCTTTGCGGCTTCCGAACATTCGCTGGCGGTCATTGAACAAATAAACGGGGATGCGAAAACCGCCGCCGTAGATAACGCGACCATCGAGCCTGAAAACCGCATCTCGCAGGTTGAGGTGCGCGATGATTTCAATGTTTTAATGCTCCGTTCGGGCATTATTGATACGACACAGGATGAGAAATTTCTCGGCCTCGGAAAATCCTTAGCCAATGCGACGGGCGACCACGCGACAATTTTCCAACCCAAAGAGATAGCCAGCCGCCCGCGCCTTCGCCTCATTCAATTTGCCGGCCCCATCAAAAAAGAATGGCTTGCGGAACTGCAATCGACCGGCGCTGAGATTATCGCTTATGTG
>JBIOWC010000177.1:0-3186 GCA_044868105.1 Blastocatellia bacterium | reverse complement strand
TCCTTCGCATATTTCTTATCGGCAGCGCTTGCGTTTTGGTCTGCCAAGACATCCTTGGCCGCCTTATAATTCGTCTCTATTTTATTCATCGCATTCGCGAAGGCCTGCTTGTCGAATTTTACATCCGGCTGAGCATATTTCATGATCAGGGAAAGCTGCTGATTGATTCGCTCGAGATCTGGGTCCATATTGCAATCCTTTCTGGGCTCCTGAAACCAGAAGCGGTTGAGAACAACACTGGGTATTCCTACTAACAAGGCAGGTTCTATGCGATGAGGGCACCAAACCTAAGAAAAGCTTGAGCTTTCGGTGAACTGTTTGGCCAGGCTAATGATAAAGATCGAGACAGTTCGCTTGCAAAACCTCAAGTAGTAAAAGTCTTGGCTTATTTTGCGGACGGCGCGGGCTAATATAAATCTGAGCTTACTCATTGGCAAGTTGATTAAGAAAAAAGCCCAGCCATTTCTAGCCAGGCATCAATGTTCCTTGGCCATCGTTTAAGGCTCCACCTCATCGCCTCTTGCAGACGAGAACGGAGAGCAAGAGTTAGGCCCACGTCCTGCCGTTATTGAAAAAACCAGCAATAGATTTGATAGAGGCTATTTTGACAAGGACAAATTGAATATAAATCCCGTCGAATATGCTGTCTGAACTCCATCCCTGTCAAAGTTGCTGGAAATAAGAAAGGCTACCGATTCGGTAGCCTCAATTTATTGATATTAAAAGTGGAGCCGAGGGGAGCGAACCCCTGACCTCATGACTGCCAGACACTTACAACCCACTCATCTCAATGATACGTAGTGATAAAAACCTTAATTTTATTGCAAGTTTCAGCCCTTAGCCGAAAGGGAATTCAACTCTATATCACGGCGTATCACTCAACAATTTCCACAAAATTGCCACAATCGAAGAGAGAAATACTGTGAAGAGATATTTTATTCTTATTCAATTATTATCCGATAGGGGTGCGTTTTTGCACCCCTACCAAGGCATATTGAGTTCGCTCCCGCCTTCACTCAGCCAATGCAAGAGGTTGATTGGAGGTTAACCGTAGAAAGAACGGCGTGGAGTATCGGGTCCGGCTAGAAATGGTCGGGTTTTTTTTCCTGGTTTAGAAGTTGACCTTTCTGCCTATATTCCGCAGTCTTGCCTTACGAGATGAGCTGATTGAAATGCACCTACCTGAATCATCCACAAATGAAGCTTCGCCAGGAACATTGAAAAAATGATTAAACGGGTGTCAATTCGAGCCAATCATCGGGTAACGAATCTTGACGGCTGCCAGACAATTGCCTATAACAAGGTGCCAGATCGCCTGTAAATTCTCAGTGATTTTGTGAAGATAGTGAAATTATTGGTTGAAAACTAAAATTAACAAAGGAGAATTAGATGGATGTGCATATTATTGGCGAAAACGCCGATTAACGTGTAGGTGCGTATAATTCGGGAAACCCCCGTTATGATGCAGTTCCATATAATTCAAAGTTCGGCGGCTATATTGAGCGCGTATTTATATGAACTATTCAAGCAGAACAAGAACGATTCTTTTAAGCCTACTCGTTGTCACAGTATGCTTTGCTCTTCCTGTTGCTGGACAGGTTAAAAAAAGAATCATAATGCTTCCTGAATGGTCCACTTTAGATGAGCAAGAAGAGGATCGGTTAGAGCTAATTGAAATCAAAGTTGCAGGCAGACCAGTTATCCCAGGTCAAGCATTTGATGCTGATGAGAATTGGCTGAAGGACATGACGCTACGAGTCAAGCTTATTGGCCCTAAGCCAGTAGTAGCGTTTCAAGTGTCCGGCGTGTTGTTTGCGGGATTAAACGAAAAGCCACTACCTCACGAATCTGTCAAAAACGGCCTTGGATGGAGATGGGGAAAGGGGTTCGACCCTGAAAAGGAAAAACATCGAGGGGCAATTCTCAAGCCAGGAGAAATTATCGAATTAAGCTACAAGAATGTAAGCCAGCTTTATCGTAGGGTGTTGGCAAAGGAAGAAGAAGGAGGATTCTGCAAGCTAGAGTTGGGGCCAGGCTTTAGGCAATATGAAGACGGTACATTTTTGAATCCGCTCATAAAGTATACTGGGAACCGAAAACCTTAATCAGCGAGTACGCCGCCGAACAATCGCGTGCAACCGAGTGCGCGAAGCGAGTTTTTTATGGTTCCTGCCAGTGTTCGGCGCGCACCGGCTGACGCGGGGCGTTAGCTGTCATGAAGCGTTCGCATCACCACGAACGACGAAAATAAGCGGTTTCTATTAGATTCAACAACTTGACTGCTTATTTTCATAGCAGACACCTACGTTTATAGTTGTTTAAAGATAGCGGTCTTGTGAATAAAATGGTCCGCACCTTAATTTGCAGTGGGGAGAATGAAACTCATGTAAACAACATTTGTGGGACTCGCGTTAATTCTTGTGAGTTGCTCCTTACAAGAAAACGCCGTTTTAAGCACATATCAAGTCCCTATTATCTCATCAGCGCAAACCAAGAATTTTGCAGAGCTAAAATTAGGTGAAGCAAAGGGCACAATTACCGGCGAAGGGCAAACAGTTCAAGTCCGTTATGCCTATGCACGCTGGGTGAAGGATGAGTTTGATCCGAAGGAAAGAATGATAGAACTCCTTGTTACGGAACGCGCGATTCCTAAACAGAGTCTCGCTTTTGTCTTTCAAGACACGGCATATAAAGTCCGACCGAGTTACAGTTGGGCTGGCGGAATACTGCGAGGAATAAGATTTAGACTCAAGAAGGACGGACATTATTATGGATTTGGCCCAACCCATATGGCCTTCTCTGTTGGCGGTAATGATGATTTTGACGAGTTCAAGTTAGAAGGTGATAGGGTGTCAGGAGCAGATGAGGAGCAGAATCTAGGTATCGATAATGATAGATGGAGCTACTCCATCCGTTTTGTCGCTTCATTAACCATGTAAAAGTATAAAAACAATCACTGCAACCAACAGTGTCTAACCAGTCGTTGGACCGAAGCGCGCGAACAACTTCTCACGTGAAATCCAGCGTTCGCCGCGCCCGGTCAACTCCATCGTTAGGCGGCTTCACTGAGTGGAAATGTGAGACAGTTGCTATTCAATAATTGACTGTCTCTATGTTAAACAAGAACACGACTCAATAATAAACCGAGGGAGAGGTTATGAAGAACAGACTTTACCTGTCATTGGT
>JBIOWC010000176.1:0-7774 GCA_044868105.1 Blastocatellia bacterium | reverse complement strand
CACTTGATAGCTTTCCGTATCCACGTCAACAAAGCGCAAACGCCCGCGCCCAGTCGCCGGGTCTATCACCTCATCAAAGGGCACGGCTTCAAACTCGCCGCCTTGAATGGTAATCATGGCGCCCGATGCGCCGCTGAGTAAATAATTGACCGCCGCGTATCCCAAATCGCGGGCGTATTCGGCATCGTAAGGAATCGGCGGCGCGCACCGCAGTTCATAGCCAATCGTCTTATCAACCAGGGTGACTTTGATGCCGCGTCTTTCCAGGCGAACCTGCACTTCATTTTTCACCTTGCGGCCCAAATCAATTTCGGTGACGCGAATATTGCCTTGCGCGTCGCGGTCAACATCTTCAAGTTCGGCGACCTCGGCCGGGTCAAAATGTTCGACCAGCGCTTCGGCAAGCAGGATGACGCCATGCGGACGCTCTGAAGCGCGACGTTTAATAATGGTGCCTTCAACAATGTCGCAAATTTCAGCGAGCGAAATCGTCTGTTTTTGAAATTCTTCGGGAATGATGGTGCAGGTCGCCCCCGCCGCTTTACCGATGCCGAGGGTGAGATGACCCGTGGGCCGCCCCATGGTTACGCCGAGATACCAGCGCCCTGTGGTCTTTGCATCTTCCATCAAGGTATGCACCAGATTAACCCCGACGTGCCGGGCGGTTTCATAACCCAGTGTGGAAACCGGAAGCGGCAACCACAAATCGTTATCAATGCTTTTCGGCACCTGCACGACTTTAATCGCGCCACCGGTTTCGCGTTCAATGGCCATCGAACTGCGCACCAAATCATCGCCGCCGATGGTCACTAACGCCTCGATGTCGAGTTTCTTCAACGCCGCAATGGCATTGTCTAAACTCTCCCGATTGCGCGTGATGTCGGTGCGCGATGCGCCAAGAATGGCGCCGCCATCGAGATGAATGCGCGATACTTCATTGATGGTCAGTTGGTGTTGTTCATCGGTGTAGCGCCCGGCTAACCACTCAAAGCCATCGTGCAATCCGACCGGCGTACAGCGCGAATTAATCGCTTCAATGGCGACCGCCGAAATCACCCCATTGGTTCCCGGTGCGGGACCGCCACCGACTAAAACTCCGATTCTTTTCATAAAATAGTCTTCGTTATTGGTCAACTCGCCCCTGGTCTGGTGCTCAATCGCTGAAGGGTCTCGGCAAATGATTAAGGACGAAAGACCAAGGGCAAAAAGTTATTGGTTACCTAAATAGGCAAATTTGTTACGGAAATCTTCGCTGGTCAAATTTCCAGCTTGCGCTAATTTCTCTACCCAAGCCGCGTCTTCAAAATCCGCGCTTTGCAAACGAATCATATATTCACGCGCCACGCGGAAGCCTTCGCTGTCAACATTGACCAATCGCACGCGGGTTTTTCCGGTTGCGGCGTCGCGCAGTTCATCAAATGAAATCGGCACCAGCCGCCCGCCTTGAATGCTCACCATTGCGCCGCTGCCGCCCTCGAGCAGAAAGCGAATAGCGCTATAGCCCAAATCTCGACAGTACGCCGCATCAAAGGGAATCGGGTCGGCGCACCGCAGTTCATAGCCGATATTCTTATTGGTCAGGGTGACGCGAATACCGCGCTGTGACAGTCGCCCCTGCACTTCGGCCTTCACTTTGCGCGCCAGGTCAACTTCAGCAAAACGGATGTGTCCGTGTTCATCGCGTTCGACATCCTGCAAATCGGCCAATTCTTTCTCATCAAGTTTTTCAATCAACCCTTCGGCAAGCATCGCCACACCAAATTGTCGGCCCATGGCTCGACGTTTAATAATCGCGCCTTCAACGATGTCGCAGATTTCCGTGAACGAAACCGTGCCGCGCTTAAACTCTTCGCCGATAAGCGTCAGGGTTGCGCCGGCGGCTTTGCCAATCCCTAAGGCGAGGTAGCCGGCTTTTCGACCCATGGCGACGACGACATACCAACGTTTCGTTGAACGCGCATCTTCCATTAAATTGTGCACCAGTTCAACGCCGACGTGACGCGCCGTTTGATAGCCGAAGGTTGGAATATGACTGGGCAGCGGCAAATCGTTATCAATGGTTTTCGGAACATGAACCACCCGAATTTCGCCGCCGGAATTTTCTGCAACATAGCGTGAAGAGAGCGCTGTATCATCGCCGCCGATGGTGACCAGATAGGTGACATTTTTAGCGCGCAAGGTTTTAACCACGGACTGGATGGCGGCCGCCGATTTCGTCGGGTTGTCGCGCGCTGTGCCGAGCACCGAACCGCCATCCAGGTGAATGCGCGAAACATCTTCAATCGCTAAGGGGCGCATCTTTGCCGCGTTTTCTCGCATCAGATGCTTGAAGCCGTCCTGCACGCCGACCACGTCGAAGCCTTCGTTGATGGCTTCGATGGCGGCGGCAGAAATTACGGCGTTGATTCCGGGTGCGGGACCGCCGCCTACTAAAATTGCGAGTACAGGTTTGGTTGACATAGTGCTGTAATAGTAATCCGTTTGTATTTTTGCTGTCATCTAGGCGTGAGCGCTGCGCCCACACGCTATATTTGTCATACAACTTTTACCTGAGGGTTTCGGAAAAATCCATTCGCGGAATAGAAAAACGCCTGGAGTAGGGCACCGTTCTCGTTTTCGTAATCGGCTACGTAGCGCCTGACGGAAGCCTTGGTCGTACTGGTTATCAATCAAGTTCTCCCTTTATAAGAACAAGGTTGGTCAACAGATTGCAGGGACGGATTTACGGTTAGCGGTATCCGCTCAAGCGCCTCGCTTCGGTCAAATGCGCAGAGCACATTTTAATTTTCGCTAGCAGGTCTTTTGATAGGGTGACGCTAGCCGGGTGCCCCAAGGGTGAATTACCGGCGGCCTTGTCCGTTTATAGACTTTCAGGAGCGAGTATGCTAACGTATAAGCCATAGTTTGGCAGATCGAATGCTGCTGTTGGTTTTAATTTTAGGAGCCTTCCGCTACTGTTTGGAGAGCGTTTGATTATTTCATTCCCTTTCTTGCAAAGCTTTAGAAGTTCCTCTCAACCATTTTAGGAGAAATATGAGTAAGAAAATTTATGTCGGAAATCTGTCGTACCAAACGACGGAGCATGATTTAACCACCTTGTTTGAGCAGGTGGGTCAGGTTGATTCCGTCAATGTCATTACAGACCGCGACACCGGTCGGTCCAAAGGATTTGCTTTTGTCGAGATGAACAATGAGGATGCCGATAAAGCCATTGCCCAGTTCAACGGAACCGAAATAGACGGACGCGCATTGACGGTCAATGAAGCGCGCCCCCGCGAAGAGCGGTCAGGCGGTCGCGGCGGCTACGGCGGTAATCGCGGCGGCGGCGGCGGTAACAATCGCGGCGGTCGCGGCGGCGGATATGGAAGCCGTTACTAAACTTGTCCGTGAAGACAGACCCGGAGAGGGTAAGCAGAATCTGTTTACCCTCACTACCGTCGCTAAGGCTGCGTGGCAACGATTGCAAGGACTTAAGACCATATTAAACCACCCAATCAATCTATACCCTTTAGCAAATCTATTCATTCCGATACCTGCTTGTGCAGGTTCCATTACAACGAGCAAATTGATTCGTAAAAACAGTCTATTTGTAAAGAGAGATTCATGAGTTTACAGACATTTAACGAACTGGGACTATCTACAAAACAGGTCACCGTTCTAAACCAGATCGGGTTGCTGAACCCGACAGAGATTCAAAGCAAAGCCATCCCCGTAGGGCTTACCGGTCAAAATCTTTTGGCTACCGCCGAAACCGGTTCCGGGAAAACCGCGGCCTTTTTGCTGCCGATTATTGAACGCCTCAAACCCAGGGGCAAGACGCGGGCGCTGATTTTGGCGCCGACGCGCGAACTGGCGCTTCAGATAAAAGCCGCGGCGATAAGTTTCAGCCAACCGTTGGGATTTCGCAGCGCTGCGGTTGTCGGCGGCGAAAGCATTGCCGAGCAGATGCGCGCCTTACGCGCAGGTGTTGATATTTTGATTGCCACACCCGGACGGCTGAACGATTTAATTGAACGTCGGGCGCTGTCGCTTGCAGCCGTTGAAGTGCTGGTGCTTGATGAAGCTGACCGTATGCTGGATATGGGCTTTTTGCCGCAAGTCAGAGAGATCGTCCAACATATTCCCGTCAAACGCCAGACCATTTTAATGACCGCAACGCTTTCACAAGCGGTCGAACGATTAACCTATGAATTGATGCGCGATTATGTGCGCGTCGCCGTCAACCCTTCGACCACAACCGTCGCGACCCTGACGCAAAAAGCTTATACGGTAATGGCCCACGCCAAAACCCCTTTGCTTTTGGCGCTCTTGGAAAAACATAAAGAAGGTTCGTTTTTAATCTTCACCCAGACGCGGCGCAGCGCCGATAAATTGCTGCGGACGTTGACGGCTAACCGGCACCACGCCGTCACCCTGCATTCCGACCGTAGCCAATCGCAACGCAACACGGCGCTGGCGAAATTTCGTTCAGGAAGCGCCCGGGTTCTGGTCGCTACGGATGTTGCGGCGCGCGGCATTGACGTAGAGGGCATCGCGTTTGTTGTCAATTATGAAGTGCCGGCGACAGCAGAAGATTATATTCATCGCGTCGGGCGAACGGCGCGCGCCGGGCGCAATGGGTCGGCATTTACGCTGGTGAGCCCCGAAGAGGAGTACACCTTAGCTGCCATTGAACGCATCACCGGAATTCAAATGGAGCGCTTAAGACTCAAAGGATTTTCAGATGGCCGGTCTGAAGCTCAGATGGCCTTGGCAAGCGAAATCTCACGCTTGCGCGCCATGACGACGCGTTCCTATAGTCCAAGACGCGCCTCGCGTTAAATATAGATTAGCCACAATCTGTCAATAATGAGATAATCATCTTTAGTGATTCCACTCAACTTGGTGGATTGATGAATAACAATACCGCAGGTTGATTCACAACCTGCATTACCCAAAGAAAGAGGTGATATTATTTCTAAAGAGGATATGATTGCTGTTGAAGGAACGATTATCGAATGTAAAGGAAACGCGAGCTTCAAGGTACAAGTAGGCGATGGACATGAAGTGCTAGCTCACCTTTCCGGTAAAATGCGCAAAAATTATATCAAGGTGCTGGCCGGCGATAGAGTGTCGCTGGAGTTATCACCTTACGACCTGACCAAAGGGCGTATTACTTATCGGCATCGGAGTTAAGCGGCTGAAGGTTTCGTATTAACCGACCGCTTCCGCAGTTAAGCGGTCGGCAAGAAACCGGGCGACTCTTGAAGTGAAGCGATATTTCAATTTTTAGCGATAAGGCAGCGGGTTAAAGTGAATATTGAAAGCGAGGTGGCATTCCTATGGTGTGGACAATTGGGAAAAAGATTATTTATCCGAGTCAAGGTCCCTGTTTGATTAATTCCATTGTTAAAAAGAGCATTGGCGAAGGCTCGATGTCTTTTTATCAATTACTGGTTCTTCACGAAGCGGGCGGTGATTTGTTTGTTCCGGTTGATAAAGTGCAAACGGCCGGCATTCGTCCCCTGTTACACAAATCCGAAATTCCCAAGTTATTAAATCAGTTGAAAAGAAAACCGCTAACGGATACCAACTATCGAGACCGCGCCCGCAATAATTTAAAGCTCATGGCCTCGGGCTCGGCCTTTGACCTTGCCGAAGTTGTCGAATCATTAACGGAATTGCGAGAGACCAAAAATTTGTCTTTTAGTGAACATAAGATGCTTGAAAAAGCGCGCGCGCTATTGGTTTGTGAAATCTCTGAAGTCATGGGAGAGAGCAAAGCCCAGGCTCAGGAGCGGGTGGACAAAGCGTTGAATGTGCATTGAAAGGTTTTCTGCTTGATTATTTAATTTTCACCCTGCCCCCAAATTTCATTTATCCGGCGCGATGTACTGCAACAATTCTTCAATAAACCGACGACTAAAATCCATACAAGCAGTGTATTGATTAAAACCAAAGTGTATGGTTTAGTGCGGCTTCAATTTCGTTTTATTCGAGCAAGATTTACGAACATTTACGGAATTTGCGAGACCGCAATTTAGGTCGTGTCGCTTAATCCCACTCATTTTTTCACCTCTTCACTCTTCCATCTTTTGCACGGTAGTTATTTTTCTCGATTGTAAAATCAACCTTAAAAAACGCTTGCTCTTTCACAAAAAACGCTTGCTCTTTCACGCCCCTGGCTTCCCTTTTGCTTGGCTACGACTTACCCATATTCATCAAATCAAGGAGACCAAGCACCATGCAATTAAAACCCATCGCCCAACAGGTCGTTGTCGTCTGCGGAGCTTCTAGCGGCATCGGGCGTGAAACCGCGCAACAGTTCGCGGCGCGCGGCGCAAAAGTTGTGGTCGCGGCGCGCAGCCAGGCGGGACTCGATTCTTTAGTGGATGAAATCAAAGCGCAGGGCGGCGAAGCGATTGCCGTCCCCACCGATGTCACAAAATTCGATCAGGTGAAAGCCTTAGCCGAAAAAGCCGTGGCAACCTATGGACGAATTGATACCTGGGTTCATCTCGCCGCGGTCTCAATTTATGCGACCTTTGAGCAAACCCGACCGGAAGAATTCAAACAGGTAATAGATGTCAATTTAACCGGGCAGGCCTATGGCGCCATGGCAGCGCTACCGTTTATCAAACGCGAAGGTCGCGGAGCGCTCGTGCATGTCTCTTCGGTTGAAGCCAAACGTGCGCTGCCGTTTCAGAGCGCTTACGCCGCTTCAAAACATGGCGTTGACGGCATGCTTGAAGCGCTGCGTATGGAACTTAAACACCAGGGCTTATCCATTAGCGTTGCCAATATTATGCCGGCGTCAATCAATACGCCTTTCTTTAACAAAGCCCGCACCCGTTTGGGCGTAAAGCCTCAGGGGGTGCCGCCTTTTTATGAACCCGAAATCGTGGCTCAGGCGATCTGCTATGCGGCCGAACATCCGACGCGCGATTTGATTGTCGGTGGCGTAGGCAAGTTAGTCGAATTGGGACAACGCATTTCGCCAAGTCTGATGGACTATTTATTAAGTTTCGCCAGCTTCAGAATGCAGCGCACAAAAGAACCGAAACCGGCTGACGCGCCCAGTAATATGTTCAAACCGATAAAGGGGTTTAATCAGGTTGAAGGAGATTTTAAAAATCAGGCATTACAACATAGCACTTATAATACGCTGAAACAGAACACCGTCGCCAAAAGCCTCTTTACCGGCACCCTGCTCGGCGCATCCGCACTGCTCATCTGGCGCGCCGTTAAACGATAAGAAGATTTTTGGCGGGCTTTCAATCATCGGCAATGCGATGGTTGCCTCAGGCTCAATCGCCGAGCCATCTGGAGCGTGTCTGAACCGCCCTGAAAGGGCGCAGTAGCCATATCTAATACGCCCATTCAGGGCTTCGGGAACGGGGTGCCACTACCCGCGGGCCATTCATTCTTGCCCCGGTAGGGCATCTTCAACCTTTTCACACGCTCAAGTTGGCACAGGTATTGCCGTCAACTTTAGCGAAAGAATTCGCACAAAGGAGATGTTATGTCGGAAAAGAATCGTTTGAAAAAAGATGGCAGCGACAGAAATAAAGAGAATCAAACGCGTCGTGAAGCCGAGTCTTACAAAGAAATCAAACGCGATTTGTCGGCTTCCGACGCCAAAGGCAAGCCCAAAGTCGGCGGCGCTAATGCCAGCGTTCAAAAATCCAGAGGATAAAAACTCTCTTTATCTCAACTCTGAGGCGAATCGGAAAACCTCTAGTTATCTTGCCGATAAACCTACAGCGAAAGGAGATAGATGGTGAATGAACAAGCG
>JBIOWC010000175.1:0-6089 GCA_044868105.1 Blastocatellia bacterium | reverse complement strand
GCCCTTGGTGAGCTTTGCGAGAAAGCCGACTTCGGGAAGCAAGTCTTCAGGATGCCAATGACTAGTTCTCACCAAGCTCACCAAGGGCACAAAAGTCAGGGGCCCCTCATTGGTGAAGCACGACCCTTTATTAAATTGGCAAAGACCCGGGTTAACGAAAATCGAATAGCGATTGGGGTTTGACGAACCCCGGCAGTCACGAAAAAGTAAGGCTAGGCGCGCGCAATTGTGCCACCATTGGTTGACCGCAGCCTGTAGAAAGCCAGGCTGTGTCGGGCGCGCCAACCTTACTTTTCTGTGACTCCTCAAGGAGTTCGAGACAATTTCAGTTAATCCTGAAACGGCGTTGTGCTGTCATCTATGGAGCGCAAGAATTTAATAATCTTTTTTCGCACATTTGCCTTTTGCAGTTTCGGATTGGTGCCGACGTGCGCGGGATTTTCAAATAACTGCTCGAATGAAGTCACCGTGCCGTCGTGCGTGAGAAAGCGTTCGCGCTGAAATACGCCGAGCAGCGAAGCCGGATTGAACCCCAGCGCGCCGCGCGCTTGTTGGTTGAGGTTCGCGGCCGCGCCGCGCACTTCATGCGGGTTGTTCGGATTGAAGGTTCCGACATTAACCAACTGTCCGATGAGTTGTTGGTCGTTGACTTCGTTGGCCGGCGGCGGCGGGGTAAACTGCACGCGGCTCTTGCTCCACAACGCGCCGCTGTGGCAATCAACACAACCGACCTTCTTGAAAAAGCCGCGTCCGGCTTGCACTTCCGGGTCCTGGTCGTCTTCAGGGGCAACCGGTGTACGAATGGTTTTAACATAGGTGGTGATGGCATCGCGGCGCGCGTCGCGTCCGGCGCTGGGCGGATTAAACGCATTGAGCACGGGGTCTTGCGCGCCATCTATGAGTTGAAAGAGTCCTGCGCCACCGGCAACATTGCGGGTGTTATCTTCAAAGTCGGCAATCTCATCAAACACCGCTGACCAGTTCAAGGCGCGCTGAATCTGTGGTCCGCTCTTGGGAGCAAATGAAGTATTGAGCGCCACGCTGACCCGCGGACCCGAGGCGAAATGCCAGGCGATACCATCGGTCAAGCCGTTGACATGGCAACTGACACAACCCATCCAGGCGGAGTCAGACATACGCCCTTCGATGGGGTTGACTGACCCGTTGGCATTTTTGTTGGAAGAATCGAGCGGGCCCACCGCCGTATTGAATAACTCTTTGCCGTATTGAACCGTCGGGTTGCCTTTCGCTTGGGTCGTGGCAATGGTTGATAGCGGGCGTTCATTGACCAGGTCAATGATGGTTACATCGCGAGAGACATAATTGAAGGTGTAGGCGCGCGTGTCAGTTTGATTGATGACAATCCCGCGAGGCGCTTTGCCGTCCAGAAAGATGCTGTTATCCGGGTTGGGATCGCGGCGTGTGCCTGTGAGAATGCGCGTGATGTCGGTTTGATTGGCTGCCGGGTCGCCGTCAATGAAGGCTTTGCCATTCTGGTCAAAGTCCATCACCACGACATAATCGGCCGCCGAAGCCACGCCCAGCGCTTTTACGGAATTGTGATAGAAAGCCAGCCCCCAGGGCATGGAGGCGAAACGGTGTTTGGGCACGCCGTCAGCAAACGGCACATTCGGTTCAAGGCGAATTTCGTCATTGATATTGGCGGTCTGCCCCGCGTCATCGAGTCCCTGAATCAATGACACCAGGCTCTGCACCATCACATTGAAGCGAATCGGGCCGGTCGGAGACGACCCCGTAGCGAAGGTGTAGACGCGATTGGTGCCGTTGACGCGGGTTCCGGCGATGGCCGTCATCTGATTGGGGAAAGCAAAGGTATCTACGTTGAAGGCTGGCGGATTGGCCGGCGCAAGGCCATCGCCCGACGCGTTGCGCGCCCGCCCGTTCGATTGAAAGGCGGTCTTGATGGGTTCGAGGCTGACGCGGTCAATAAAGGTGTCGGTGCCGGTATTGATCACATTTACAATGCCTTCTTTGCCAAAATCGTCAGCCGGTTTCGGCGCTGACCCGGGAACATAATCGGCAAACAGATTGGTGACATAAAGAAATTCATCGTTGTCATCGGCGTCCCCGTCATTGGTGATGGTAATGGCGAACAGATTACTGAAGCTTGGATTTTCAATCACCTTGGTGATGGCATTGGTCGTTGGATTAATGACATAGATGTTGTTTGAAGATGAGCAGGCAACATAGAGTTTAGTGAAATTGGGCGTAAAGCAGAGGGCGCGCGGCTCTGTGCCGACCTTGATGGTTTCAGCGACTTTCTGTTTTTGCGTATTAATTACGGATACGGTGCCGTCCAGCGTATTGGCAACAAAGGCGCGTGAGCCGTCGCCGTTCAGCGCGATGGAGCTGGGTTCTTTACCGACCGGAATCTCTTTGAGCACGGTGGCGTTATCACTCGACACGTTTACTACCGTGACGGAGTTGTTATCCGGGTCGGGGTTGGTGACCCAAAGCTCTGTGCCTTCGTTATTGAGGGTGATGGGGGTTGAATAAGGGAAGCCTTTGGTAGTGGTAACCAGGTTGTCTTGCGCGGCAACCCGAAATTGATAAAAGTCTTCGGGAAGAATCGCGGCAAACATCCCGGCGATAAACAAAATAGCGATGGCGAGCTTGATGACTGAATGGCTCTTGGGGTTGACAATCTTCCGGGTTGCTTGACTTGCGCGAGCGGAAATAGGGGTCGAAGCCGACCGCTTGGCGTTCATAGTTGGTTCCTCCAAACTGGATAAGTTTTTGTTTTTTTATAGCGCACCGTCGCGTCAGAATTTGAAGCTCTGCCCGTAAAAACGGAGCGCTGCCAGACCGGTTCGTTCGTTGTTCTATTTTTACCTTAGTGAAGATAGGGCAATGCGGGCAGCCGCGTCACCGCCCATGTGGGTAGGGATTTTGAAAAAGATAAATTTTCTGTACCGGCCGGAGCCCGAAAACCTGAAGCCACTTTGCCGGTTGGAATGACCAACCGGCAAGCCGAATGGTCGCAGGCCCCGGCAAATTTAAAACACCGGCTTAGTAGCGGACGATATCACTCCCTTGATGACGGGTTATCCAAAAATTCAACCCGTCACTGCATACTCCTTCCGGGCTTGAGCCTAGGCCAGTGGAGGTAAACCCAAGTGGAGAGAAATCGGTTGCCCGAAATAAAGAGACCCGGTCTCCATTACGGCAGGTAACCATCACCCGCTCGCCATCGAAAGCTAAATCGTATGGCTCATCCAACCCGTTGCCTGTGAGGGTACGAATGATGGTGCTTGGATTGCCAGGACGGATAATTAAAATAGAATTGCTGCCCTGACTGGTCAGCCAGATATAGGTTCCGTCAAAGAGTATGCCGGTCGGCACGGCCCCAACATCTATATCTTCTATAACCGCCCCGGTGGCTCGATTAATCCGTTTAAGCTTTTGTTGAAGAATATCCGTCGCCCAGAGATTCGCGCCATCCCAGAGAATGTCAAAAGGCACTGTAAAACCCGTGGTGAATGTCGTCTCCACGCCGTTATCAATGGCAACTCTGGTGAGCGACCCGCCGGTCTGGGTTGGCCCATCTCCCCGATTAGCCGTCCAGAGATAGGTGCCGTCAAAGGTGATGCCAAAGGGACTGATGCCGGTATTGTTCTCAAAGACCGTCGCCACCGGCGGGTTCGGGTTGGCGGGATCAATGACATAAATCCTGCCGCCGTTTTGCAGCGGTTCGGTGAAGAAAATGCGACCGGCCGCGGCAATAATTTTTCTGGCGTCAATTGCTCCCGTCCAGAAACGAACAATCACGCCATCAGCGGCATCCACCTGGGCGACCCGCCCGCCTACTGTTGCCCAAAGATACCGGCCATCGCAGGTGATATCGTTGGGGCTACCTACGGGGATAGATTTTAACCCGCCTACGGTTTGCGGCATCCAAAATTGCTGTAAGGCGGCGCGCCGGCTGCCGCGTCGCAGGGCATCATCTAAAACCCCCTCCAAGCCGGTCGCCCCGATGGTCAAATCATTGCCATTGGCGGTTATCGTGATATTCGTCCCGGCCTGCAAATTGACCTGGTCGGTCAGTCCGTTCACACTCTTTACCACTTCTCCCGCGGCAATCTTACTCCCGGTCACCGCATTATTCGCCAGTTGTGAGTTGCCTACTCCACCCGGAGCAATGATCAACGGATTGCCTGTTGTTCCCATCCCGCTGAGCGTTGTATCGTGCGCTACGTTTGGAAGCCCGGCAGTGGTCTGGGTGGTGCCGTCGGGAAACTTCAACCCTCCACTGGTTGATTCAATCACGCCACCGACCGTCAACTTTGAGTTTGCTGTGGTCGAGCCGATGCCGACATTGCCGGTGTCCAACTTAATCGTCAATCGTTCGACACCCGGATTGACATTGTCCTGGCTGAACAAGCGGAAACGCCCGTCCGTATCCACCGTCTGAAACAGCCAGATATTGCCCGCCGCGCGCAGTCCTTCGAGATTAAAGCCCGGATTGGCGCCCTGAATGCGGGTGCTGCCGTTGATATCGAGCTTAAATCGGCTATCCGGTATGGTGTTAATGCCAACGTTGCCGTTGAGGTCTGTCAGGTTGGCATCACCCAGAGTGCCAAGATTATCCAGCCATTTGGCAAGGCGGTTTTGCGTGCCGCTTCCTGAAACTTGCGGGGAGACAATCACTGCCCCTGGCGACAGAGGTTGCCCGGCTTCAAGGCGGGTTTTAAGGTTCACCAGGTTAGAAGACGCCGAGTCTTCAACCGCAGTCCCGGCGCGGCGGTTCATCACAGCTTGTAACTGGCCGTCGGCCGCCATCGCGGTTGTTGTTGTCGGCGTCGCGTCGAGAACGCGCAAGCCCGCCTGGTCTTCAACCGCGCCAATCGCCTCAAGTTGCCGGGCCGTCATGCTAACCGTTGCCTGGAATTGAGCGGTGTGCTGTTGCAGGGTCAGCGAACCAAGCCGTTGGGTGAATTGTCCCGACAGGCTTTTGACGGTAACTACACAAAGGTAATTGGCATCAGCAAGCGGTTGAGCTTGTCCATCGAGTAAAGGCCAATCGAGAACATTGCCGTTGCGCAGTTCGTGGTCATAGAGTTTTTTGGCGGTCGCGGTATAGACTTCAAGGCGCATCTGCACGGTTGCAGGAGGCGCGGTGAAGCGCACGAATTGAGGGAACAGAGAGACCGTGACGGTCAGGGAATCGGCTGGGTCAGAAGGCGCAGCCTTTTGCGCGAGAACGGCGGTGATGGAAAAGATAACTAAGAGCAGCGTGATGCAAGCGGCGCGGGTCGTCAACATAGAAAGGTCCTCCTAATAAGTCGCCTCAATAAATTTGGGTTCGGTATTCTGCCGGGATAATTGTTTAAGCAGAAAAGCTCAACCGCGACGGGTCAAGCCGGAAGTCTCCAGAGCCGCGTCAACTTTATGCCATACCTGATGAAGAATCAATCGCCTGATTTTTACTTCACCAGATAACCTTTTGCGAGTTCGGTGAAGGCCGCTACCTGTTGCTGCTGCCAGTTCGTATCTCGCGAAAGTTCGTCGGCCATCAGCTGAGCAACCCGCGGCGCCATCTCGATGGCGGCGCGCGCGTTCAAAAACAAGGCCCGCGTGCGACGCGCTAAAACGTCTTCAACGGTGCGCGCCATTTCGCGCCGCACGCCCCAGAGGATCTCCGCAACCGTATACGGCAATTCGGCGTGCACCGGGTCGCCGAGACGGGCATCTGCAAGAATCGAATCCTGAATCAAAATCGCGTCTGAACCGTAGACCGCAAGCCCGGCAAATTTTTCTGAGTTCTGGTGAAATCCGTGAATGCTCAGATGTTCGGTGATGCTGGGTTTATCCGGAAGTTTGGCTAAGGTAGCCGCTTGATTGACGCAATCTTCAGCCATTCGCCGATAGGTTGCCGCAAGTTGCGTTGACTTCATTTCTCATCGTGGTGTACGGTCCCACGTAACGAAGCGAAGAGCGTGAGGCCGCACGCATGACGAAGGAGGATCTCCGCCGCAAAGTCTGGCAAGCGCTCGAGCAGAACGACGTACAGCGCTTCCCGGGTGCACAAGGGCGGATCCCGAACTTCGCCGGCGCAGAGCGCGCCGCGG
>JBIOWC010000174.1:0-33007 GCA_044868105.1 Blastocatellia bacterium | reverse complement strand
AGGCCTCGCCGCTCGGCCTCGCCAACGGCGGCGTGAAAGCGAATCATCTGGCCAACGGAGTTGTGGTGCGCAGCCTCAACGGCTTGACCGACAATGTGCAGCTGGCGGCCGGCGCCAACATCACCATCACCCCGAGTGGCAACACGCTGACAATCGCGGCGACAGGGGCGCTGACCGGCGTGGCGCACGATACCACCTTGACGGGCAACGGCACGGCGGCCAATCCCTTGGGGGTAGCGGTGCCGCTCAACTTGACGGGTTCGGTCCCCGCCAATGATACCGAAAAGCCTGGAGTAATCCGAGCGATTAACACAGCAACCGGAGGAATCGGCGTGTCAGCCTTTGGCGGCTTCGGCGGGATCGTCGGCGGCCCTGGCGTGAGAGGCGTCGGCGGCGACAGCGACAACAGCAATGGCAGCGGCGGCGCTGGCGTGGCTGGCTTTGGCGGCGTCAGCATCATCGGCGGAATTGGCGTGGGCGCAGTAGGCGGTCACGCCAGCGGCGTCGGCCACCGCGGTGGCGAAGGGATTGTAGCAGTCGCCGGTTTTGGCTTCGACGGCGCGACCGACGGGCTGGCCGGGCAGTTCAACGGGGATGTCGAGATCACCGGTAAGCTCAAAGTTGACAGCGGCATGAAGATGTTTCACATTGACCACCCGCTCGACCCTGAAAATAAGTATCTCAACCACGCGGCGATAGAGTCTTCAGAAGTCCTCAACGTCTACAGCGGCAACGTCATGACCGACGGCAGCGGTGATGCTACCGTTACACTCCCAGATTGGTTCGAGGCCTTGAACCGTGATTTCCGTTATCAACTCACCGTCGTCGGCGCCTTCGCCCAAGCCATTGTCGCCGATGAGATCAAACGCAACCGCTTCACAATCAAGACCAACACTCCGAACGTGAAAGTGAGCTGGCAGGTGACGGGCGTTCGCTCAGACCCGACGACGCGTAAGTACAAGTTTGAAGTCGAGGAAGAAAAAGCTGAACGTGAGCGCGGCTCCTACCTCAACCCCGATGCCTACGGCCAGCCGGAAGAGCGATCCATCAACTGGGCGCGCGACCCCGAGAGGATGCGGCAACTGAAAGAGCAGCGGCTTGAGGCCGAACGGCGGCTCAAGCGCCAACCCAATCAACGTTAGGTCGGCGGAGATGGATGATTTCAACACCACTCGAAAGCGAGGAGAAACTGTGTAATGCAAACCTTTCTGACATTAATCTTCATTCTTGCCTTAGTGATTCAGCCCGTGAGAACACAAGTTAAAGAAAATGACGCTGACCGTAAGACCATCGAGGCCATTGCTGCGAGTTTTCAAGACACTTGGAATCGCCACGACATGGATGGGTTAGCGTTGTTGGTGGCGGAAGACGTAGATTTCGTGACGGTCGTAGGTGCTCGAGGCTGGGAGAAAGGTCGGAAAGAGTTCAAGAAGGGCCATGCAGAGGTTCATAAAACCATGTTCAAAGACAGCGTGTTGACTGTGAAAGAAACCCACATCAAATTCATCCGACCAGACATTGCCATAGCTCACGTCCTTTGGGAGACCAAAGGGGATGTCGTCCCGGATCGAAAACCGGGAGAGCCGCGAGAGGGGATTTTCACCTGGGTCGTGGAGAACCGGGGCGGCAGGTGGTTAATCATCGCATCTCAGAATACCGAGAATAAAACACCGGTTCCTAGCAAGTAAGTCGGCCTAACAAAGGCGTCAACCGGGGCTGCCGAAGCGAATTTCGCATGATTTCTTTGGCTTGCAGCCGCGCAGATCAAAGGGCGGAACCGCTTGGTCGCTAAACCGGGTCGCCGGCAAAAAACGGAACGGGCTTTCATCAACAACTTGGTCAACCGAAGGAGGAATGATTTATGGAGCGTCGAGATTTTCTGCAAACGCTGGTCGGCGGCTCGCTGACCTTATTCGTCCCGGCGCGCCTGCTGGCGCAAGTTCTCAAGCCTGGAACCAGCGTGGCGCTGAAGTGTTTGGGGCAACGCAACGGCCCCAGGTGGCTGGATGGCAAGACTCAAGATGGGACGGTCGGGTTGGCCCCTTCCCTAACCAAGCAATATAGCGGCACGAAGTGGGCCGTCGTCAGGGCTGGCGAAGGCATTGTCGCGTTGAAATGTTTGGGGTTCACGGAGGGCAACCGGTGGCTCGATGGCCGAACCGCCGAAGGTAAAGTCGGATTAGCCCCGCATACTAACAAGCCCTTCTCCGGCACGCGATGGCAGGTGATTGAAGCCGATCAAAATAATCCGACCTTTGTCTTCTTGAAATGTCTCGGGCAGGTAGAGGGTCCCAGATGGCTCGACGGCCAAACCCAATATGGGACGGTCGGATTAGCCCCCAAAACGGACCCGCCATTTACCGGGACGAAATGGGAGGTTCAGCAATATCCGGTTGTCCCTGATTAGCCGCGGAGCTTGAATGAAGCGGGAAATCAATCCGCATTAGACCCACAATCTTGAATCACGAAGGAAAGGAGTGCGAGTAGATGATAACCATCAAGAGATATTTCACTATCGCTTTAGTCGTCGCGCTTTGCCTGAGCCCATTGACTTATCGAGCGCAAGCGCAAGAACCGACCAAGAAGAACCCGAAGCAAACCGTCGCGCCGGCGGCGACCGGCTCGGTCACGGGCGGCGGCACCCCGGGGCACCTCTCGAAATGGGTCGGGGTGAGCGGCTCGACCACCTACGTGCTGGGCGACTCCAACATCTTCGAGGATAAATTCGGTAAAGTTGGCATCGGCACCACCGCGCCAACCTCGCCGCTCACCGTGCAAGGCATGATTGAGATCACCCTTGGCGGACTCAAATTCCCCGACGGCACGGTGCAGACGACGGCGGCGCTGAGTTCAATTTTTCACGACGCCAGTTTGATGGGCAACGGCACTCAGGCCTCGCCGCTCGGCCTCGCCAACGGCGGCGTGAAAGCGAATCATCTGGCCAACGGAGTTGTGGTGCGCAGCCTCAACGGCTTGACCGACAATGTGCAGCTGGCGGCGGGCGCCAATATCACCATCACACCCGCAGGTAACACGCTGACGATTGCGGCGACAGGGGCGCTGACCGGCGTGGCGCACGATACCACCTTGACGGGCAACGGGACAACGGGCTCACCGCTTGGCGTCGCCGTGCCCCTCGTGTTGAACGGTTCGGTAAGCGGCAACGGGGTTATTCAGGTGGCCAACCCATCAGGCAAGGGTGTGGTGGCCAGTGGTGCCAGTGTGGCAGTGGAGGCCAGGGCCGGCAACATCAACGGCAGTACGGGTATGGGCGTAGATGCCTTTGGCGGCAACGCCACAGGGCTCTTCTCGGGCGGAACGGGCATCCGTACCAACGGCGGCAGCAGCTTAAACAGTTTTGGTGGCCGGGGCATGTTGGCCTTTGGAGGAACCGGCGGGACTGAAGGCGGTAGCGGGATCTTTGCCTCAGGCGGCACAGGCAGTGGCGCTGGGAACCGAGGCGGCCACGGGATCGAAGCCGCCTCCGGCCCCGGTTTTAACGGGGCGACCGACGGACTGGCCGGAGAATTCCTCGGCAACGTGCGAATCAGTGGTGCCAATAGTTCGCCGGGCAACCTCTCTGTTGCCGGCACGCTTTCGAAAGGCGCTGGCTCGTTCAAGATCGACCATCCCTTGGACCCCGAGAACAAATACCTCTACCACTCGTTTGTCGAATCACCCGACATGATGAACATCTACAATGGCAACGTCACCACGAATGAAAGCGGCGAAGCCGTGGTTGAGTTGCCCGATTTCTTCGAGGCCTTGAACAAGGATTTTCGCTATCAACTCACCGTCATTGGTACTTTCGCGCAAGCCATCGTCGCCGATGAAATCAGAGGCAACCGTTTCGTGATTCGCACCAACGCTCCGAATGTAAAGGTCAGTTGGCAAGTCACCGGCATTCGCCAGGACGCCTTCGCCAACAAGAATCGCATTCCCGTCGAAGAAGAGAAGCCCGAAGTCGAGCGCGGTTACTTCCTCCACCCCGACGCCTTCCATCAACCCGAAGAGCGCAGCATCAACTGGGCGCGCAACCCTGAACTGATGCAGCAACTCAAAGCGCAGCGGCTTGAGGCCGAACGGCGGCTCAAACAACAACCCCATCAACGTTAGACCAACAAGATCGAACCCTTGAGGAAAGGAAGCAGTATATGAGTACCAGAAAATTTTTCATCATCATTTTTGCTATAACGACTGGCCTGTGCGCCAACAACTACCGGGCCGAGGCGCAACAACCGATTTTACCATCAGCCGGTGTAGACCAGACGCTGGCTGTCGCCGGTGAAGTTGCCTCGACAAAACTTCTGGCCCAGGTGTGGCGCGGCAAGCGCAGAGCCTTCACGCTGATGCCCGAAACCAGCTACGCCCATGCAAGCCTGCCGTTAAGCTTCGCGCCATCAGCCGCGGCAGCGAATTTCACCGTGCTGGGCAGCGGGACGACCGGACGGCTGACGAAGTGGACGGGCTTTACGGGCAACAACTACTTGATCGGCGACACCGGTATATTCGAGAGCAAGACGGGACTGGTTGGCATCGGCACCGACACGCCGACCTCGAAGCTGACCGTTGCAGGCGCTGTCGAATCAACCGCTGGCGGCTTCAAGTTTCCTGACGGCACCTTACAAACGACGGCCGGCATCGCCCCGACCGCTGTGGTCAAAAGCCTGAACGGATTAAAAGGCGACCTCCAGCTTGCCGAGGGCGCTAACATCATCATCACGCCCGCCGGCAACACGCTGACCGTATCGGCGCCCAATGTGCTCACGGCCGTGGCCCATGACGCGACCCTCAACGGCAACGGCACCCCGGCGTCGCCGCTCGGGGTAGCGACGCCGCTTGAGGTACGCGACCTCGATAACCCGGCGCGACAACCGGTTCAACTGCGCGGCACCTGCAACCTGACCAACGGCCAAGTGCTGTGCCTGACGGCACCGATTACTTATCTCGTCCCGCAGGGCAAGCGCCTGGTCATTGAATACGCCTCGATGCAAGCCAATATGCAGGAGGGGCAATCCGTCACCATGTTCGTTCAAATAGAGATCCCGGCCACCTTACTGGTTGGCAAGCTGTTCCTGCCGTTGAGCGCGCCGGCTCATGACGGGGTATTTGCCGGCGGCCCTTTTACCAGCGTCGGTCAAGCGGTTCGGATGTATGCCAACCCCGGGCTCACTGTCGTCGTCAACGGGGTGCGCAATAACGGGACGGGAACGGCAAGTTACGACGTTTCGATTGCCGGCCACCTGGTGGACCTACCCTGAGGCACCGACGACCTGGGCGCCTCAAGCGTGGGCCTCAATGCCAGCGTGGTGACCTTTGTGCCGCCGAATGCGCCGAGCAACCTGCGGGTGGATTAGGTCGGCGCGAATCAGGTGAATCTGCGCTGGGATGACAACGCCAATAACGAAAGCCGGTTTGTCATCGAGCAAGGCCGCAACAAAAACTGTCACGGCGTTGTGCAGGTCGGGCAAACGGGCGCGAATGTGACGACCTTCCTGCAGAGCGGATTGCTCCCCGCACACGCAATACAACTTCCGCGCGCGGGCGGTCAACGACATCAGCGCTTCGGCCTATTCCAACACGGTCACGGCAAAAACTCTGCGCCAATAGTGAGGATGGTCGCTTTGGAAACGGTGAGCGATTGCCGTTTCCAAAATCGAACCCCCAGGGAGTCATTTAACGCTGCCCCGCTGCGCTTCGCGGTTCAAAGGAAACGCCTATGACATTACAACCCATCGTCCGCAACCGATTTTCAATCGCCTTACTTTTAACCATCGTTCTATTTTTTACCATCGCGCTCTTCGCCTCGTCGCTCGCTCGCGCCCAGGCGGAGCCGCCGTTTATTGAAAAGGGCTTGCCCGGCTCAGCATTTGCCGGAGTCGTTCCCGCGCCGAATGGCCGTCTCTATGGCCTGACTTATAGCGGCGGGACGTTTGACAAGGGGACGCTCTATTCGGTTGATAGCGCTTTATCGTCGGTGGTAATTCACCATCATTTTAATGGCGCGAACGGCGCCGTTCCTTACGACGAATTAACTTATGATGCGGCGAGCGCGAAGTTTTACGGCACGACCAGCGGCGGAGGCGGCGGTAATTTAGGCACCATTTTCTCCTTTGACCCGGCGACCAGCACGCTCGTCACCCTCAAGAGCGATTTTGACGTTAATAATTACCATCCACAGGGGCCGCTGGTCGTGTCGGGGGGCTACCTCTTCGGTTCGCTGGCCTACAGCCAGGGCGCGGTCTTCCGCATGGCGATAGATGGCAGCGGCTTTACCATCATCCACAATTTCGATCCCGTCGAATTCGGTTCGCTGCCGCAGGCGCTCACTCTCGGTCAAGATGGCAAGCTATACGGCGTCGCGCTATACAATGGTATCTTGTGCAACCCGCTCAGTAATCTGCGTTGCGGAACAGTTTTTCGTCTGAAACCGGTTTTGCCGGGTGACACCGACGAGCAGTTTGAAACCCTCTACCAGATCCAGGATCGTTTCGATGCCGGACCGCAACGCAGAGTCATCTATGGTTCCGACGGCCTGCTCTATTTCAACAACCACGTCAGAATTTTCCGCCTCAACCCGCACGACCCGAACCCGGCCTCGACCGTTCAAATGATCTGGCAGGAGACCGGCGGCTCGGTTTCGATGTCGATCATCGAGGGCGCAGATAATCGTCTCTACGCAGCAAATTACGGTAGCGGGAGTGTGCGAGCCGGAAGAGTCTTCTCGATCAACAAGGACGGCAGCGGTGCGATCAGCCTGCGCACTTTCTCGTTCACCGTCGGCTCGCAAGCCTACGGCCCATACGGCATGCTGTATCGCAATCCGTCGGGGATTATTTATGGAACCACCGAGTATACCAACCTCGCTTCACCGTTTTACGGTACGGTGTTCGCCATTGATCCGGGAACATCTAACGTGCCGCCGACTTTGAGCAATGTTGCAGTCACCTCACCCGTCAGCGAAAACGGCACGGCGACGCTCTCGGGCAACATCAGCGACCCGAATGCCGGCGACACCTTCACCCTGACCCTCAACTGGGGCGACGGCTCGCTGCCGCAGGTGGTTAACTATGCGGCCGGCACGACTTCATTCAGCGTCACCCATCAATATCTGGACGACAATCCGACGGCGACGACTTCCGACAGCTACACCATCAACCTGACGCTCGCCGACAACAACGCCGGCAGCGACACCGACTCAGCCGTCGTGACGGTCAACAACGCGCCGCCGGTGTTGAGCAACATCATCGCGACACCTTCGACCCTTATCGTCGGCGGCACGGTTAATTTATTTGGCAACGTCAACGATGTGGGCTCACTGGATACGCACCAGGTCGTCATCAATTGGAATGATGGTTCACCCAATACGACGCTCAATCTCGCGGCCGGCGTCAACTTTTTCAGCGCCGATCATCAATACAACACCGTCGGCACGTTCAATGTCGCGGTGACCGCGACCGACGACGATACCGGCAGCACAACCGGCGGCACGACCATAACCGTCAATCCCCCGAACGACCCGCCGACCTTGAGCAATGTTGCCGTCACCTCTCCCGTTATCGAAAGCGGCATGGCAACGCTGTCTGGAAATATCGCAGACCCGAACGCCGGCAATACCTTCACGCTGACCGTTAATTGGGGCGACGGCTCGCAGCCGCAGATTATTAATTACGCAGCCGGCACGAACGCGTTTAGCGTCACCCATCAATATTTGGACGATAACCCGACCGCCACCTCGTCTGACAACTACCAGATTAACCTGATGCTATCTGACAACAACGGCGGCAGCGATACCGATTCGGCCGTCGTCACGGTCAACAACGCCGCGCCGACGCTCGCGAATATCGCGGTCAATCCTTCGACCATCCCGGTCGGCGGCGCCACGACTTTAAGTGGCAACCTCAACGACGCGGGAGCGCTCGATACCCATCAAGTGGTGATCAACTGGGGCGATGGTTCGCCCGCGACGACACTTAATCTGGCGGCCGGCGTCAACTTTTTCAACCCCAGTCATCATTACAACGCCGTCGGCACCTTCAACATCGGCATCACGGCGACCGACGACGACACCGGCAGCACCAGCGGCGGCGCGAGCGTCACGGTTGATCCTTTGGTCAACACGCCGCCGTTACTCAGCAATGTTCAGGTAACCTCGCCGGTCAATGAAAACGGCACGGCGACGCTCACGGGCAATATTACCGACCCGAATGTGGGCGATAAATTTGCTTTAACCGTCGATTGGGGCGACGGCACGGCGCCACAGGTTTTTAAATACCCCGCGGGAACGACGTCGTTCAGCGTCACGCATCAGTATCTGGACGATAATCCGACGGCGACGACTTCCGACAATTACACGATCAATCTGCTGCTTGAGGATAATAGCGGCGGCAGCGATACCGATTCAGCGGTTGTGAGAGTCAACAACCTCGCGCCTGTTTTAAGCGGCATTGCCGTCAACCCGGCAACAATTACCGTCGGTGGTACGACCGTCTTGAACGGCAATGTCAACGATGTTGGTTCAGTGGATACACATGAGATTGTCATCAATTGGAACGACGGTTCACCTAATACGACGCTCAATCTGGCGGCCGGTGTCACAGCCTTCAACACCAATCATCAATACAACGCCGCCGGCACCTTCAATATCGTTGTCACAGCAAGCGACGACGATAAGGGCAGCACGACTGGCGCAGCGACCGTCACCGTCAATTCAACAACTGAGCAGGAAAAGATTGTTTTTGCCTCCTCCCGCGACGGCAATTACGAGATTTATGTAATGAACGCCGATGGCACCAGTCCCGCCCGGCTGACCAACAATTCGAAAGATGATGTCGACCCGTCATTCAGTTCCGATGGCAGCAAGATCGTCTTCACTTCTTATCGAGACGGCAACGCTGAAATTTATGTCATGAACGCCGACGGCTCGAATCAGACCCGGCTGACCAACAATTCGGCGTTTGATACTCAACCCGCGTTCAGTCCGGACGGCAGCCGCATTGTTTTTATTTCTGTCCGCGACGGCAACCAGGAAATCTATGTGATGAACGCCGATGGCTCGAATCCAATCCGGCTGACCAATCATCCGGCGATTGAAGACCATCCGTCATTTAGTCCCGACGGCAGTCGAATCGCTTTTGAGTCCAACCGCAATGGCAACAATTATGAAATATTTGTCATGAACGCCAACGGCTCGAATCAAACCCGGCTGACCAACAATTCGGCGGATGATTTGACTCCGTCGTTTAGCCCCGACGGCAGTCGAATCGCCTTTACATCCGCCCGCGATGGCAATTACGAGATTTATGTGATGAACGCCGATGGCACCAACCCCACGCGGCTGACCAACAACCCGGCGAGTGATTACATCCCCTCGATCAGTCCTGACGGCAGCCAGATTGCCTTTACCTCTACCCGCGACGGCAACAATGAAATTTATGTGATGAACGCCGATGGCACCAATCCCACGCGGCTGACCAATCATCCGAGGGTAGATTTTAATCCGTCGTTCCGCACTCCCGAGTTGCAAAAGATTGTTTATGCGTCCAACCGCGACGGCAACTATGAAATTTATGTAATGAATGCTGATGGCACCAATCAGACGCGGCTGACCAATAACCCTGCGGAGGATGGCCAACCGGTCTTCAGCCCTGATGGCAGCCGCATCGCCTTCACCTCCTTCCGCGACGGCAACTATGAAGTTTATCTGATGAATGCCGATGGCTCGAATCAAACCCGCTTGACCAATAATTCAGGGAGTGATTCCGATCCCACATTCAGTCCCGATGGTAACCGCATTGCTTTTGTTTCCACCCGCAACGGCATCAGTTATGAAATTTTTGTGATGAATGCCAACGGCTCAAATCTTATCAATCTGACGAACAATGCCGCATTTGACGCCGACCCGTCATTCAGTCCCGACGGCTCGAAGATTACCTTTGTTTCCCAACGCGACAACAATTTGGAAATCTATGTCATGAACGCGAACGGCTCGAATCCCACCCGCTTGACTAACAATTTGGCGTTTGAGCGATTGCCAGCCTTCAGTGCCGATGGCTCCAAGATTAGCTTTTATTCGTTCCGCGACGGCGACGCTGAAATTTATGTAATGGACGCCAACGGAGCCAATCAAACCAACCTGACCAACAACCCTGGAGCCGATTACGCTTCGTCATTCAGTGCCGACGGCAGTCGCATAACCTTCTATTCCAACCGCGACGGCAATGATGAGATTTATGTGATGAACGCCGATGGGACAAATCCGACTCGCTTGACCACCAATTCCGCGAGCGATGTGCTGCCAACGTTTCGTCCCGCAGCGATTCGATCTTCTGCGCCAGAAAAGATCGTTTTTACCTCAGCCCGCGACGGCAACGCTGAAATTTACACAATGAATGCCGACGGCTCGAATCAAACTCGGCTGACCAACAACGCTGCGGATGATACCGAGCCGACGTTTAGTCCCGACAACAGCAAGATTGTCTTTGCCTCCACCCGCGACGGCAACGCTGAAATTTACACAATGAACGCCGATGGCTCCAATCCCACCCGCCTGACCAATGATCCAGGGGATGATGCCGATCCGTCTTTCAGTCCCGACGGCAGCCGCATTGTTTTCGTATCCAGACGCAATGGCAACGCTGAGATTTATGTGATGAACGCCGATGGCACCAATCCCACCCGCTTGACCAATAATTCGGAGGATGATTTCGATCCGTCATTCAGTCCCGACGGCAGCCGAATTGTCTTTGCGTCCAACCGCAACGGCAACTATGACCTTTATGTGATGAACGCCAACGGGGCGAACCCAACCCGGCTGACCAATAATCAGGGGGTGGAAGACACGCCGTCATTCAGCCCGGACGGCAGCCGAATTCTTTTCATTCATTACCAGAACGTAAATAACATTGACCTTTATGTGATGAACGCCGATGGCTCGAATCAAACCCGGCTGACCAACAATCCGGGGTGGGATGTCGAGCCCGCATTCAGTCCCGACGGCAGCCGAATCGCTTTTATTTCCGACCGCGACGGCAATTTTGAAATTTATGTGATGAACGCCGATGGCACGAACCCAACCCGGCTGACCAACAATCCAGCGTTTGAGTTTTTTCCGTCGTGGAGCAGGTAGCCGCGTGCGGGCAATGGCGCAGAGAAAGCGATTGACAATCCCGGCCGATGCCGACCTTTAAGCATCTCGACCACGAACTGGAGGATGGTGATGTTAAAACCAACAACAATTTGTTTGAGCCTATTGTCGTTGCTCATCAGTCACACGACGGTGCTGGCCCAGGAAGGGCCGGGAACGGTCACCAGACCTTCGGCCGTAACCATCACGGCTTCGGCCTCGGGCAACCAGGTGCGCTTCGCGGCGCCCTCTTCGGCCGTACAAATTCGCCTTGAAGTCTATAACGCCGCGGGCCGCAAACTCTTCGATAACGAGATGCGCGCCGGCAATGTCCTCGATTGGCTGCTCCGCGACGGGCAGGCCCAGCCGCTTGCCGATGGCGCTTACCTCTGCCTCATCACCGTCAAGAGCCTCTCGGGAAAACTCACCCAGACGATAGCCGCCGTGACCGTCGCCAACAGTGCCGCTCGCCTCGAAGCGACAACGGCTGCGCAGATGACCCCGCAGCAAGCTGAAGCCATCGGTCCGGTGGAAGAGAGTATGGCCTTGACGGTGATGCAGGGAGATGCGCCGCCGGCCGCCACCGTGCTCGCCCACAACGGCGAAGCGGGACAACTCACCCGCAGCACGGGCGACCTCTCCTTCCGCCTCGGCGACTTCTTCAGCGGCAAAGACACGGAGCAGATGCGCCTGACCGCCGAAGGCAATCTCGGCCTCGGCATCGCACAGCCCCGGACTCGACTTGATGTCGATGGTTTGATTCGCACGAACCACGGAATCGTCTTCCCCGATGGCTCGGTGCAGTTTTCGGCGTCGCGCAAAACTTTCGGTCCGACGAGCCTCAAGCCCGGTGAGTTTCAGCAGAAGGGAGTCGCCGGACAGGAACACCTGGCGCCAGACATCGGCGGCACCGGCACGACCGGCAAAATCTCGAAGTGGACAGATGGCCCGGCCGGCCTATTGGGTGATTCAAATATTACGGAGACCAGCGGGGCGATTGGCATCAACGGCACGCCGAGTACGAGTTTCAGGTTGGACGTCAACGGCAGCACGCGGATTCGCGGCTCGAACCCCGGCTTTAATCTGGAGGGGCTGAGAGCCGCAGGTAATATCTGGCTGTTTCAGACGGTCGATGATGACGGCAGGTTTCGGTTGTTCAGTCAGGATAATGTCAACCCCGGGCAGGAGCGGCTCACCATCATGTTGGACAGTGGCAACGTCGGCATCGGCGCCAGCAGTCCGACTTCCAAATTAGATGTCAGAGGCCATCTAACGCTCGAAGCGGGAGACAGCCCCGTCATTTACACCTCAGTTGCCAGCACGGAACAAAATCGTTTTTTGCAACTCGTCAATTCTCTTGGCCGCCCGAGCGCGTCCGGTCTGAAAGCCGGAGGAATTCTGGTTGCTGACAACTACGATTTCGCAGTTCCGGGAAAGAATGATTTGATTGTAAAGGGCAACGTCGGCATCGGCACCCCAAGCCCGGAGGCTATTCTCCACGTCGCAACAAGCCCTCTTGCGAATAGTTCAAGCCTGGTGGTGGGAGGCAGTGGGGTCGGCATCGGTACGACTACCCCAGCCCGATTGCTGCACGTGAACGGTCGGGCGAGGATCGGTTCCATTCCACAAGAGGCCTCGGCGGCGTCGGTCTGCTTTAATGTCGTGGGCGATCTGTTGCAGTGCGGTGCTTCAAGCCTCCGCTTAAAGACCAATATAAGATCGTTCGTCAGCGGCTTAGATGTCGTTTATCGGCTGCGTCCGATTAGCTTTAACTGGAAAGAAGACGGCCGGCCCGACATCGGCCTGGGGGCCGAGGATGTCGCCAAGGTTGCGCCCTCTTTAACCTTCACGAACAGCGAAGGAGAAGTCACCGGCGTCAAATACGAACGTCTGAACATCCTGCTCATCAACGCCATCAAAGAGCAGCAACAACAGCTTGAGATGTTGCGCCGCGCGAACATCACGCTAAAAGCGCGCCTACAGGTAATCGAGAAAAGACTGCGCAAGAGAGCCGGCCGGGTTCGGAAGCTGATGGGGGTTTAGCCCATCGGGTTCTGATACGCCCCGCCGTAAGCAAGCCTCGCCCGGCGCGAGTGTGACTCCTCAGCGCCGGACCGACTTGGAGAAAAGGAAACAACCGTTCGCAGAAGGCGAGCTAACCACAACGCCAATCATCGCGGCGACCTCACGGGCTTTGGCTCAATCGCCTGGGAAGGCGATGGACGGCTTTTATAAATCAGTCTGTATTAAGAAAAGGAGTACCATTATGAAAGCACAGAAACCATCTTACGAGTCATTCAATATTTCCGTTCGGTCAATGGTCGGGCTGGTCAGTGAATTGACTGGCGGCGCTATCGCCTATCCCGACCCCGATAACCCCAACCCGCCGGGCCCCTGGGACCCGTACATCCGCAAAGGGCTAATTCGCCTCGCGCTGCTTGGCAATCCAGTCCCTGACCCCTGGTTGCCACAACTTGGACCGGGTCCCCAACCCTGGAGTCGTGTCGCGCTCAACCCGCAGCCGCTGCCGCCGAAGGCCGCCTTTGCCGCCTTCATCGCTCAAGAGGTCATTGACCGCGCCACGCTCGTGCAGGAGGTCGCCGACGCTATGGGCGGCACAGGGCAAAACCTCAGCGGCGGCATGGTCAGTCGCTTTATTGACGATTGCGGCAACGATAAGCTCTGGCGCAAGCGCCCGTTCCCGCCACCCAAAGGTGACGCAGACAATCGGCTGACGGCTGTAGAACTGGTGGTGATGGGCGCGCAGTTTGCGCAGAACGCCGCCATTACCGCCAACGAACACCTGCAACAGGAATTCCGAAACGCCGGTGCCCGCCTCATCGAAATGGGCGTCGCCCGCCTGTGAGTTCCTCAACCGGGATGCAGAAGATTGGCACACCGCACATCGAGTTCGAGCCCGATTGATCGGCCTGCTCGCATTGTCGAGTGTGCCACTCTCTTGCTGTCCCGCTTAGAGGATGTCTGAAACATTCACCCTCTAGTCAACGCTGCTGAGAACTGAACCACAAGAGCCACTTTCAGGTGGTCATCGGATTCGTTTACCCGCCTTTGAGGACACAACATCGGAGGCTGCTAAGGAGAAGAAGGATGAAATACATTGTCGAAATATCAGACGTAAAAGGGTTGTCTTGTCGCGTCAGTTTGTCGCTACCTTTGAGGAAAGTCGGAACGACTGTAGAGAACAGTACCTGGAAGGTTTTAGATGAAGGTTTCCTTAAATATCGTTCGGGAGGTTGCGAGATATATTCCTCGGTTCCCGGATATAGAGCCAATGTAACGGGAGATCTTTATTTATGCTTCGGTGGTTATTATGGGGTGATTTTGTATCGCTTTACCAGTGAATGGGCGCTGGTCAATGACTCCGGCAGCGGCGAGGTTTTGCAATCTTGGGTAAAAAACTGCAAACCCGGAACCGTCGGCTGGGCTTTGCTTGATTAACAGGGGAATTAACAACAGCTGAAGCAGGGTGCGACCCGTCTGATGCCGAGATGATGGCCTGAACTTTAATTGCCTTCGTCTCTTCATTAAATGCACCCTTGCAGTACGCCTCTGAGGAATAGACAAACCGTGACTAAAGCAGGAAATTAGCTGTGCGCACAGAACGTAAACGCCGATGGTAATTATGAATGAACCAGCCAACCGCAACGTCGCTTCGCTGCCCATCAAAGTGGCGATTATCGAAGACCGCCGCGAGATTCGTGAAGGCCTATCTACCTTGATTCAATTCACCGAAGGCTATTCCTGAGTCGGGCAGTTCTACTCTATGGAAGAAGCCTTACAGCAAATCGGCGCCAACCCGCCGTCGCCCTCATGGATATCGGATTGTCGGGAATGAACGGCATCGAAGGCATCGAGATTCTCGAAGCGCGCTACCCGCAACTGCTCATCCTGGTGCTGACGGTCTACGACGACGAGCGCATCTTCGACGCCTTATGCGCGGGCGCGTCAGGCTATCTGTTGAAGAAGACGCCGCCGGCCCGCTTGCTCGACAGCATTCGCGTTGTCGGCCGTTTAGTGATAGGCTCTGCCCTCATCCGGTCAAGGTTACAGCAACAGCAATCGGCGAAGCCGGATTGACCCGATCAAGCGAATGGCGGAGGGAAGGATGGCGGCACTCAAAGGACAAACCGTAATTATCACCGGCGCCTCCTCAGGCATCGGTGAAGCCATTGCGCGGCGCTTAGCACGCGAAGGTGCCACCGTGGTCATCACGGCGCGCCGTGAAGAACGGCTTGAGACGCTTAAACAGGAGATAGAATCAAACGGCGGTCGGGCCATCGCCCTTGCCGGTGACATTAACTCCGATAAGTTTCGCCAAGATCTGGTGGCCGAAACCGTCAGGGCAACGGGGCGCCTTGATGGGCTGATTAACAATGCCGGTTACGGGCAACGCGGGCCGGTTGAAATTGTGCCGCTGGAAACCATTCGCCAGAATTTCGAGACCAATTTCTTTGCGGTTGTCGCGCTCTCGCAACTGGTCATCCCCTTGATGCGCGAGCAACGCAGCGGGCGCCTCGTCAACATCAGTTCGGTTGCCGGAAAAATTTCGCGCCCCCTTACTTCCATTTACAGTGCGACAAAATTCGCGCTGGAAGCCATTTCCGACGGCCTGCGCCTTGAGCTTGCGCCGTTCGGAATTAAGGTGGTCATCATCGAACCCGGATTTATCACCAGTGAATTTTTAGGCGTCTCTACAGATAGCGAAAAATCGCTCGCCGATACCAACGGTCCCTATCAAGCGCTTCTAAAAAATTCTGCCAGCGGCAAAGATTACCAGCGATTGAGAAAGCTGGCCGGCACACCCGACGATATTGCCGTCATTGTCTGCGAAGCCTTGACCACAGATCATCCGCGCCCGCGTTATGCCGCGCCTTTTCATGCCAAATTCGCGATTGCCTTAAAACGCTGGTTGCCCGAACGCCTCGCTGACCGCGTGCTGGTCAGTCAATCCAGTATGCATGACAAAAAATAGCGTATCGTCGAATGGGAAGGCGAAAGGTTTGCCGTGGAAATTGAGCTTGTCTCTGGCTGCCGAAATCGGCTCTTTTACAGACCTCTGCCTGACCCCGCCCCTCTTTTGCCAATGACCAGCTGCGCACACGCTTTTCCTTCCGCCCAAACTTTGTGCATAATGCAAAGCACAAACACCGCCAAAAAGGGTCACAACGATGTGTAGCAACAGAGCAAAAGAGGTCAGCGGTCTGGCGTTTTGGATAATCGGTCTGCTCACTCTCCTGTCGCAGGTCGTCATGGCTGAACGTTTGCCGGTCAGAGTCTATACCACGGCTGACGGCCTGGCACAAAACGCCGTGAACCGGATTGTCCGCGATTCGCGGGGGTTTCTCTGGTTTTGCACCGACGAAGGGCTCTCACGTTTCGATGGCTACTCGTTCACCAACTACACCACTGCTGATGGATTGATTCATCCGATTATTAAAGATGTGCTGGAAACGCGCGATGGCGTCTATTGGGTCGGAACCGGCAACGGCGTTTGCCGGTTCAATCCGAAGGGCAGTTTGCCTTCTGCTAACCCTAACGACCAACGGACGACGAGCGACGCGATGTTTATTCCCTACCGCTCGAATGACCATTCGGAAGCAGGAGCAGTGAACGTGCTTCTGGAAGACCGCACCGGCACGGTCTGGTGTGGAGCCGGTCAAGGACTCTACCGGCTCGAACCGGCAAATGGAGAATGGAGGCTTGGCGCCGTCGAGATTGGGCTTTTGCGAGAAGTCGAAAACGATGCGCGAGTGCGCGCGCTGGTAGAAGATCGCCAGGGCAGTTTGTGGATTGGCGCAGGGAGCGGGCTTTACCGGCGTTTGCCCGATGGGCGCACACAGCGCTACACCAAAGCGCAGGGTCTGCCGGGCAACGAGGTTCGGGCGCTGATGCTGGATGCCAGCGGGCATTTATGGGTCGGAACCCGAGGAGGGTTAGCCGAGCTCGCGGTGGATGGGGAAACTCACGAGCCGCAAATTATCCACGTCTATACCGTAAATCAGGGGCTACCCAACACAAACACCAGAGCGCTATTTCAATCGTCCACCGGGCAGTTATGGATTGGTTTCAGTACGGCGCTCGCCGAATTTGTTCCCAATAGCATGCCGGGGGGTTCACCCTTTCGCCGCTATGTGAGCGAACTCGGCATGAGCAAAATATTTGTGCAGACGCTGGCGGAAGACCGCGATGGCAATCTCTGGATTGGCACGGACAACGGGGTGCTCAAATTGACGCGAAACGGCTTCACCACCTACACGGAAGCCGATGGACTCGGCGAGTCTCGCCTCTCCTCGCTCTTTGAGAGCCGTGCCGGAGACCTCGTTGGCATGACGATCTTCTCCACAGAGATGCCGCTCAGTTGGTTTGACGGGAAACGCTTCCAGGCAATTCGCCCCAGGCTGCCGCAACACCTGACCTACTTTGGATGGGGCTGGAATCAGCTGGCGCTACAGGATAGAGCCGGAGAGTGGTGGCTCCCCACGGGCCAGGGGTTGGTGCGCTATGCAAACGTCAATCAGGTCAGCCAACTCGCCCACACGCCACCGAAAGCCATTTACACGATGAAACAGGGGTTGGCTTCGAACGATATCTTCCGCCTGTACGAGGACGCGCGGGGCGATATTTGGATTGCCACTTTCTCCGAAGCCCGCGGCGGGATCACGCGCTGGGAACGCGCCACTGAAACCTTTCACCACTACGGAGAAGCCGACGGCTTGCCGCAGCGCTCGCCGATTCCTCATGCGTTCATCGAAGACCGCGCCGGAAACCTCTGGATTGGCTTTCAGGAAAACGATAACCTCGCCCGTTTCCGCGATGGCCGCTTCACGATATTTACAACCGAACAAGGTGTGCCGGCGGGCACGATTTATGACCTCTATCTGGATCACGCGGGCCGCTTGTGGATTGCCACGACCGCCGGCGGCCTGGCGCGCCTGGACGACACTGACGCCGAGCAACCCCGATTCATCACCTACACAACGGCGCAGGGGCTCTCCAGCAACACGGTCAATTGCATCACCGAAGACAGGTACGGGCGATTGTACGTCGGCACCGCGCGCGGCCTGGATCGGCTCGACCCGACGACCGGTGGGGTCAAACCTTTTACGACGGCCGATGGGCTGATTTCGGGCGAAGTGCTGGTGTCGTTTCGTGACCGAAAAGGTGATCTGTGGTTCGGCGGGAAAGGCGGCTTGTCACACCTCAGTCCCCAACCCGACCCGCCGCAGTTGCCACTGCCGGTGTTGATTACCGGATTGCGCCTTGGCGGAGAGACTCAGCAGATTTCGGCGCTCGGCGAAACCGAAATTGCGACGGTGGAACTGCGCCCGGATAAGAATCAAATTCAGGTTGACTTTGTGGCTTTGGGATTCAGCCCGGGCGAAGGATTGCGTTATCAGTACAAGCTCGAAGGCGCCAGCGAAGATTGGAGCCCGCTTGCCGATCAACGCACGGTTAATTTCGCTCGTCTAGCGCCGGGCGACTATCGTTTCCTGGTGCGCGCGGTCAATGCAGATGGGGTGATGAGCGCCGCGCCCGCGAGTTTTTCATTCCGCGTCTTACCGGCCATCTGGCAGCGTTGGTGGTTTGTGGCAATGGTCGTCGCCCTGGTTGGGCTCATCGCTTATGCGCTCTACCGTTATCGCGTCCAGCAATTGATTCAAGTCGAGCGCATGCGAACGCGCATCGCTTCAGACCTCCACGATGACATCGGCTCAAGTCTGTCGCAAATCTCAATTATCAGTGAAGTCGTGCGCGCGCAATTGGCGCGTGAAAATTCGTCGTTCACAGACCCGCTGTCAACCATTGCGCAAACGTCGCGCGAGTTGGTGGATTCGATGTCGGATATTGTTTGGGCGATTAATCCCCAGCGCGATAATTTGTATGACCTGGTTTACCGCATGCGTCGCTTTGCCACCGATACCTTAACGGCGCAGGAAATGGATGTTGAGTTTATTGCCCCCGACCAGTTACCGGCCACGAAAATGGATACCGATATTCGCCGCGAAATTCTTTTAATCTTCAAAGAGGCGGTCAATAATGCGGTGCGCCATTCGCACGGCTCACAAATCGTCATCAAACTCTCTTTTGACGTTGGCGCATTACAACTCGGAATTGAAGACAATGGCGCGGGGTTCGATATGACAGAAGCCCATCGCGGACACGGCTTATCCAGCTTGCGACAGCGCGCCGAACGAATCGGCGGCGAGTTGGCAATCGTCTCAACCCCAGGCCAAGGCACCAGCGTGAGATTGCAAGCGCCGCTGAAAACACCTCGTCGCCCCTTATTATAAAATTTCCCTACTTGCACAGACAGGTGAAACGTCCGCCCCTCCCGGCTTTCCTCAAGGCGCGGAAAAAACGCCTACCTGCACAGATGGCGACTTTAGCTTTCCCAACCCATAGACTAGCGCTGAATCCAAGCAGATGCGGCGGGTTTTCGGATACAACCTACTCAGCCAACATTCCGAACGCGCCATCAAACAGGCGAACCCTTACGACCGCCAGGAAGTGAACCGCCTGCTGAGGTATCGAACAGTTGGCGATTTTGTATAGGCGAACGAGCGATTCGTTGACGTGTATTGCGCGACTTTGCCTTCTACTCAATTGCCAACCGCTCCGTGCCTCAGCAGGTCATTCCTGCGCAGGAGGAAACCGTTTCAATGTCAATTCGTCATCGCCATCTTACCAATCCATTCATAAAGAAAATTTGTTCGAGCCTCGTGGCGCTGTGCATCGGTCTTTCAACTGCGCTGGCCGAGGAGCAACCGGCGACCGTCATCGCCCACACCGGAGAGGAGGGACAAATCACCCGCAGCACGGGCGACCTCTCCTTCCGCCTCGGCGACTTCTTCACCGCCAACGACCGCGAACAGATGCGCCTTACGGCCGACGGCAATCTCGGCATCGGCACCGCGCAACCGCAAACCCGCCTCGATGTAGATGGCTTCGTTCGCGCCTCTCAGGGCATCGTCTTCCCCGATGGTTCGGTGCAGTTCTCGGCTTCACGAAAAACTTACGGCGCAGCAAGCCAGCGCCCCGGGCAGTTTCAAAAACCGGGCGAGCCGGGCCAGGAACACCTCGCCCCGGACATCAGCGGCACCGGCACGACCGGCAAACTCGCCAAGTGGCAGGACGGCCCGGCAGGCATTTTGAACGATGCAAATATCACAGAGGTGAGCGGAGCGATTGGCATCAATGCCGCCCCGAACACCAGCTTTCGGTTGGACGTCAACGGCAGCACCCGCATTCGCGGCTCGAATCCCGGATTTAATCTCGAAGGTTTGAGAGCGGGGGGAAATATCTGGCTCTTTCAAACTGTGGATGACGATGGCCGGTTTCGCCTGTTTAGCCAGACCGATGGCAACCCTGGACAGGAGCGGCTCACCATCAAATTAGATACCGGCGACGTCGGCATCGGCACCAACAATCCGCAATCTCGCTTGAGCGTGCAAACCATTAATTTCAGCTATGGTCTGACGCACACCAACGGCACGGTCACTGTCGGAACCTACGTTGACCCGACCGCCGGCTGGTTTGGCACCCGGTCCAATCACCCGCTGAATTTTTTTACCAACGGTAGGCTGGCGCAAATGACCCTTATGCCGACCGGCAACTTCGGTATCGGCACGGTGAATCCGCAGCAACTGTTGCATGTGAGTAGCGCGAGCGGCAACGCGGCGGCCCTCGTGCAAACCCCGACCAACGCCTTCGCACAACTGCAACTCAAGAGCGGCGCGACCAACATCTGTACCGTCGGCACGCAGGATAACTTCGCCGGTAATGCTTTATTGTTCAGGTACGGCAGCACAGACCTGATGACTATAAAGCCGGATGGCAATGTCACTCAAAGCCGCGACAAGGGCGGTATGGTCAAAGCGATGGTATATATGAATGGCGACGGCACTTTGATCCGCTGCTACAACGGCGTGACCGGCTCATCGAGCGGGAACTGCGGGTTTACGGCCTCACGAGTGGGTAGTCTTTCGGGTCTTTACCAGATCGATTTCGGCTTTCAGGTTACCGATCGCTTCATCGCCGTTCGGTAGAAAATGATAACGTCGCCGGTACACATCCGGATGCCGGCGTGAGTTATGTAATGGGTTCTGCCCCGAGATCTATGGTGATTTGCACTTATGAAATCGGCGAGGGGCCTTCGGATCGCCCCTTTATGATTATTGTGTACTGACATTCAGGCAGCGCTTCAGCTTGCGCCTTGCGCGTCAGGCGCAAACGCCAATGCGTTGAGAAAATTGTGAGCCACAGTTTGGGGTAGGAGAGCAATTTACAATCTTGATGCTTTCGTTAATTGCTGTCAGTCAGGTGGGTGGGAAGGTAATGGGCGCGCAGCTTGAGCAAGGCGCCTTTGCCACTGCCAGCGAACAACTCCAAATGGAATTCAAAAATGCCGGCGCCCGGCTCACTGAAATGGGACTGGCGCCTCTGTAATTTCATCAACCGGTGTGCAGAACGGGGGGGCGCAATACCGTAAAAGCTAACTCAATGGCGACTCCCCTGTTCTGCATTTTTGCAATAAGCGCCTGGTTCACCGGCAGGCTTCACGTGCGCAGCGCTTATTGCAATTGATAATTTGATTGAATGCCTTTTTAATTCCGTTGCCGACAGCGGAATTGACAAATAGCGGTTGCCATATAAAAGTAGCTATGCGAGACGTGCAGCGAAAGAATTTCCCTGGTCTGCTAGGGTGAAGAGCAGTTTATTTCAGGTTAATCGAAAACATAAAATCCATGTCCGAAGTTGCCAACATCAATCAAGCGACTGCGAATATTAAGGTGGCGATTATCGAAGACCGCCGCGAAATTCGCGAGGGGCTATCTACCTTGATTCAATTCACGGAAGGCTATTTGTGCGTCGGGCAGTTCTATTCGATGGAAGAGGCCTTAACAGCAATCGGCGCCAATGTGCCGGATGTCGCCCTGGTTGACATCGGATTGCCGGGAATGAACGGCATCGAAGGCACCGAAATTCTTAAAGCGCGCTACCCGCAACTGCTCATCCTGGTGCTGACGGTTTATGATGACGACGAGCGCATCTTTCGCGCCATGTGCGCCGGAGCCTGTGGTTATCTGCTAAAAAAGACGCCGCCGGCCCGCTTGCTCGACAGCATCCGCGAAGCCGTCGCCGGTGGCGCGCCGATGTCGCCGGAAGTGGCGCGCCGCGTCGTCACCCTGTTTCGCAAATTCGCGCCGCCCAAAAATGTTGATTATCAATTAACGGCGCACGAAACCCGCCTGTTGAAACTGCTGGTCGAAGGTTATAACTTCAAAAATGTCGCCGCCAAATTGGGCGTCAGCGTCAATACCATCTCTTTTCACATGCGCAATATCTACGAGAAGTTACAAGTCCACTCGAAATCCGAAGCGGTTGCCAAAGCTTTGCGACAAGGCATCGTCTAAAATTCCTTTCTGCAAGTTCACCGCGACGGCTCATTCTCTTACTGTGCCGCAATGCTCTCCTGCCCATGAATGAATTACTGTGCATAAATAAATAGAACCGAATGGTCGTTTGATCAGTTAAAAAAATAAGCAGAGAAATCAACCAATTCGACCCATTGCAAAAGCCATCCGCGTGGTAGAGAATGTCGCTTGCCGTTGGTTGATTTTTGAATAGATTTGAGGAGAAACCATGATCAGGATGTGCCAACGAAGCGCAATCGCTTGTTTGTTGATTGCCATTCAAATTTTCAGTTGTTTACCCGTATTTTCCACCCGCGCAAGCGCGCAAAGACGACTGCCACCCCGAAGACCCAATACCCCTGTCGGAGTTCAGAACGATATGAATCAAGGATTGCAATTCAGACTCAGTGAAGGAACCGAGGCCGGCGGGCGGCGCGAAAGCGTTCCGCAAGCCCTGGCCGCCAAACTTTCCGAACCGGATACGCAAAATGTGTTGCGGCGGTTGCAGCCCATTAAGACGGAGGCCAGCGACGAACAGGATTTTGCGATGCGCGATAAAAGTTTGCCGCCGCCGCGCACCGGCAAAACCGTTGCCGGAACCTTTCCGCCGCCCGAGTCGCCGCGCGTCCCCGAAGTCAAAGGCGGCGCGCTCGACGTCGCGCGGTTTTCACCCGAAGGCGAGGTGCCACTGGCCCCGCAGGTGAGCATCACCTTTTCACAGCCCATGGTTGCCGTGACCGCGCAAGCCGCCGCCGCCACGAATGTGCCGGTTCGCCTGACGCCTCAACCGGCGGGCGCCTGGCGTTGGATCGGAACCAGGACCTTACTCTTTGAAGCGGCAAACGACCAGCGCTTCCCTGCGGCCACCGACTTCACGGTAGAAATTCCTGCCGGCACGAAATCGGCTACAGGAGCCATTCTGGCGACCGCCAAGCGTTGGCGATTTTCTACGCCGCCGGTCAAAGTCCAAACCAGTTACCCCAATTATGGTCCCCAACGTCGTGACCCCATCCTGTTTATTGCCTTCGACCAGAACATCAATCCCGAAGCGGTCTTGCAAAACATTAAAGTCACTGCGGGCAACCAATCGTTCAAACTCAAGCTCGTCAGCGAAGGAGAGCTCAATGAAGACGCGACGCTCGGCAGTTATCTAAAGTCAGCAGAAAAAAATCGCTGGCTCGCGTTTCGCGTTGTAGATGCCAGTGGCAACAAAGCGCTGCTTCCGGCTGATACAGATATAACGGTCACCGTCGGCACGGGCACCCCGTCTGCTGAAGGGCCGCGCAAAACCACCGAAGCGCAGACCTTTTCATTCCGCACCTATGGCCCGTTGCGGGTGCGCGAATCGCGTTGCGGTTATAACAATAACTGTTCGCCTTTTGATCAATGGTCAATTGAATTCACCAACCCCTTAGATGTACAGGCGTTTGAGCAAGGGCAGATGCACGTTGAACCGGCGATTCAAGGCCTGAAGACGCAGATTTACGGCAGCACGCTCATCATCACCGGAATTAAAAAAGGGCGCACAACCTATCGCCTGACGCTGGACGGCACTATCCGCGACAGTTTCGGACAAACCCTGGAAAAATCGCAAACCCTTACGTTTAATGTCGGCGCGGCGCCGGCTTCGCTTGCTTCATCGGGCAGCGAATTTATTGTTCTTGATCCGACGGCGCAACCGCGGTTTTCGGTTTATAGCATCAATCACAACAGCTTGAAGGTGAGCCTCTATAAAGTCACGCCCGAAGACTGGAAAGCTTTCAGTTTGTTTATGCGCGCCGATGAAAGCAGACCCGCGCCACCGCCGGGGCGACTGATGTCAACGAAAACAGTTCCGGTTACCGGGCAACCCGACGAGATGACAGAAACCCGCATTGACCTGGCGCCGGCGCTGGACGGCGGACTCGGACAAGTGGTCATTGTGGTTGAGCCGCCCGTGAAGTCGAAAAATCGTTGGGAAAATCGCACCATTAGAGCCTGGATTCAAGCAACCCAAATCGGCTTGGATGCTTTCATTGATAACACGGATTTGTTCGGCTGGGCGACTTCGCTGAAAGATGGCAAACCGCTTGACGGCGTTCAACTCTCATTGCCCGGCACGGCTTCGACCGCCACCACACAAACCAACGGACTGGCGCGCTTCGCCTTGCCGGCCGTGAGAAGCGCTGGCGGCTATGGCTTGCTCGTTGCCCGCAAAGGGAATGATGTCGCCATCCTGCCCGAAAATACTTATTGGTGGAATGAAAACGGCAACTGGTACAAGAAACCCCTGCAAGATTCGCTGCGCTGGTTTGTTTTCGATGACCGCAAGATGTACAAACCCGGCGAAGAGGTTCACCTCAAAGGCTGGATTCGTCGCATCGGCGCGGGCAAAGAGGGCGATGTGATGGGGCTGGATGGCGAAGCGACCACCGTGACTTATTTCTTGCGCGATTCGCGGGGCAATCAAATCACCACGGGCACGGCGAAGCTCAACGCGCTTGGCGGTTTCGATTTTGCGTTCAAATTACCCGCCACCATGAATCTCGGTTATACCAATTTGCAACTGATTTCATCGGGCAAACCAGGTATAGCGGGCGAAAATTATAACCATGCGTTTCAAGTTCAGGAATTTCGTCGCCCCGAATTTGAAGTGAACGCGCAAGCCAGCGAAGGGCCGCATTTCGTTGGCGGCGGCGCCGACATCACCGCCAGCGCCAGTTACTATGCCGGCGGCGGGCTGCCGAACGCCGATGTCAATTGGACTGTGCGGTCAACGCCAACTTCTTACACGCCGCCGAATCGTTATGATTTTACCTTCGGCAAATGGATTCCCTGGTGGCGCTCTTATAACGACCAGGCGCAATCCAATGTGCAGACCTTTAATGCCAAGACCGACTCGCTCGGCAAACACCGTTTGCATATTGATTTCGATAAAGCCGACCCGCCGCGCCCTTATGCCATCACCGCCGAAGCCAGCGTGATGGATGTCAATCGTCAGGCGTGGAATGCGTCGGCCAATCTTCTGGTGCACCCGTCATCTTTGTATGTTGGCCTGCGCAGTCCGCGAACCTTTGTACAAAAGGGTGAGCCGCTGGTGATTCAATCCATCGTTACGGATATTGACGGCAAAGCTACGCCCGGTCGCATGGTAAAAGTTCGCGCCGTGCTGATGGATTGGGTACAAGAGAAAGGTCAATGGATACAAAAAGAGGTCAACCCGCAAGAGTGCGAAGTGAAATCTACGGAAGACGCGGTTGAATGTAAATTTGAAACCCGAGAAGGCGGCCAGTATCGCATCACTGCAAGCGTTTTCGATGACCGCGAACGAACCAATGAAAGCGAACTGACGCTCTGGGTCGCGGGCGGCAAAGTGATTCCCAAACGCGATATTGAAATGGAAGAGGTGCAACTGATACCGAATCAAAAAGATTATCAAGCGGGCGACACCGCAGAGATACTCGTGAATGCGCCGTTCTTCCCCGCCGAAGCGGTGATGACCCTCAATCGTTCGGGGATACTTTCTACCGAGCGCTTCACTCTCAATTCGGCTTCGCATACCTTGAAGATTCCGATTAAAGAAAGCTACACGCCAAACATCTACGTCAATGTTGATATCGTCGGCGCGCAAGTCCGCACCGATGATGCAGGCAAGCCGAATCATGCGTTGCCGAAACGCCCGGCTTATGGCGCGGGGTCAATCAACCTTTCGATTCCGCCGGTGGCGCGAAAACTTGCCGTCAAAGCCACGCCGAAAGATAAAGCTTTAGCGCCGGGCGCCGAGACCAGTGTTGAGGTTGAGGTGAAAGACGCAACTGGCAAGGCGGTTGCGGGCAGTGAGCTGGCGGTCGTGGTGGTTGACGAAGCGATTTTGAGTTTGACCGGCTATCGGGTTGGCGACCCCTTATGGACGTTCTATTCAACCCGCAGCGCCGATATGAATGCTTATCATTTGCGCGAGCGCGTGCTGCTTTCCGCGCCCGAAGACCTGGTGAGTCAATTGCAGCAAGGCGTGGCAGGCAACGCCGCTTCCGGTGTCGCTGCCGAACAGATGCGCATGTCTATGCCGATGCCCGGCGCACCGCCGCCGCCGCCGAAAGCGGCAATGGCCAGGAAGGCTAAAGGGGATAGCGCGGGGGGTGAAGATCCCGCCATTCAAGTTCGCGAAAACTTTAACGCCCTGGCGGTCTTTGCACCCGATGTCAAAACCGATTCCGATGGCCGCGCCACGGTAAAAGTCAAACTCCCGGACAACCTGACGCGTTATCGCGTGATGGCGGTGGCGGTTGCCGGTGGCAAACAATTCGGCATGAACGAAGCCAACATCACGGCGCGTCTTCCATTAATGGTTCGTCCATCCGCCCCGCGGTTTTTGAATTTCGGCGACCGTTTTGAATTGCCGGTGGTGGTCCAAAATCAAACCGACGCGCCGATGGATGTGGCCGTCGCGGTGCGCGCGACGAATGCCGAACTCACGGAAGGCGATGGCCGTCGCGTCACCATTCCGGCCAACGACCGCGTCGAAGTGCGCTTTCCAACCGCCGCGATGAAAGCCGGAACCGCGCGTTTTCAAATCGCTGCGGTGTCGGGCGAATGGGCGGATGCAGCGGAAATCTCTTTGCCGGTGTGGACGCCGGCGACCACCGAAGCTTTTGCGACCTACGGCGAGATTGATGCCGGAGCTATCGTTCAACCGGTGAGAGCTCCTTCAGATGCCATCCAACAATTCGGCGGGCTTGAAATCTCCACCTCATCAACCGAATTGCAAGCCTTGACCGATGCGGTGCTCTACCTGGCTTCGTATCCGTACGAATGTTCGGAACAGCTTGCCTCGCGCGTCATTTCGATTGCCGCCTTGAAGGACGTGCTGGCGGCCTTCAAAGCGAAAGGCTTGCCGCCGCCCGATGAATTGATTGCGGCGGTTAAACGCGACATCAAACGCTTACAAACCCGGCAAAATGAAAGTGGCGGGTTCGGGTTCTGGAAACGTGGCGATGAGGATTATCCGTATGTCAGCATTCACGTCGCCCACACCTTGCAACGCGCCAAAGAGAAAGGCTTCGAGGTGCCGGATGAGATGCTGGCGCGCTCGAAGAGTTATCTGCAAAACATCGAAAGTCACATTCCCAGTTATTATGGCATCGAGTTGCGTCGCGTGCTGGTCGCTTACGCGCTCTATGTGCGCAATCGAATGGGCGACAAAGACGCGGCGAAAGCCAGGCGCATCATCGCTGAGGCGACGCTTGAAAACCTCTCGCTTGAAGCGATTGGCTGGCTGTTGCCTGTGCTCTCAAAAGATGCCGGCTCTCAAACTGAAGTGCTGGCGATTCGCAAACATTTGAACAACCGCGCCACCGAAGAGGCGGCCACAGCCCATTTCGTGACTTCGTACTCGGACGGCGCGCACCTGCTTCTGCATTCGAGTCGTCGCGTTGACGGAGTTATTCTCGAAGCCTTGATTGGCGACCAGCCGCAGAATGATTTAATTCCCAAGCTGGTTCGCGGGCTGCTGGCGCATCGTAAAGAAGGTCATTGGGAGAACACCCAGGAGAATGCTTTCGTCTTGCTGGCGCTCGACAAATATTTCAACACCTATGAAAAGGTCACGCCCGATTTTGTCGCGCGCGCCTGGCTCGGCGAGGCTTATGCGGGCGGCCATGAATTCAAAGGACGCTCGACCGATAGATACAACGTCAATGTGCCAATGAAGTATCTGGTTGAGCAAGGCGCACAGCAAAACCTCATCTTGAGTAAAGAGGGGGCGGGCCGGTTGTATTACCGCGTCGGGATGACCTATGCGCCGACGAGTTTAAAACTTGACCCGGCGGATTACGGTTTCACAGTTGAAAGAAAATACGAAGCGGTAGAGAAAGCCGACGATGTGCGTCGCGATGCGGACGGCACGTGGCACATCAAAGCGGGGGCAAAAGTTCGCGTGCGGCTGACCATGGTGGCGCAATCACGGCGCTATCATGTGGCGTTGGTTGACCCCTTGCCAGCAGGACTTGAACCGCTGAACGCGGCGCTTGCCGTAACCGGCTCCGTGCCGCAAGACCCCAACGGCACAGACTTTCAACGCGGGTATTGGTGGTGGGGGCGTACCTGGTACGAGCATCAAAATCTGCGCGATGAGCGGGTCGAAGCCTTCGCCTCTCTGCTCTGGGAAGGGGTTTACAACTACTCGTATGTGGCGCGCGCCACCACCCCAGGGGTATTTGTCGCGCCTCCGGCAAAAGCCGAAGAGATGTATCACCCGGAAACTTTCGGCAGAAGCGCATCAGACCGTGTGATTGTCGAATAAGGCGTTCAATCATTCACACAACTAGCAGCCCGTCGTGGCCGTCCGGCGACTTAAACAGCCAGGATGCCAACGGCGGGCTGGCGGTTTTTAAATGCGTTCCGCGTCGGGAAAAAGGGGCGAACGGCATCAATGAGAGGGACTAGGTTAAACCGTCTGGCGGTCTTGGTGAGCTGGCTAAGCCATCTGCGCTGCCACCCTGAACCCTCGAATCATCAAGCCGGGTTCTCACCAAGCCCCAAAGAATACAAAGCGCCCTAAGAGGTTGACCTCATTTATGAATGAGGACCAAAAAAAAGTATGTTTTGTATACAAAAAAAGTGTTATGAAAGGAGAGTAAATTTAATCTATGACCCGGTAATTTGGTTCAGCATTAATCTATCTCGAGGACCCGAATTAGTGAACGCTGCCTGGACTGATTGGTGTCATTCCACAATCATCCGAGTCGCACAACGATCGAGCCTTGAACGGTGAGGGAGAGCAAATTGTTAATTACCGTGATGGAGGCGGTGTGCAGCTTTACAGAAAGTTTAGTTCCATCCATAAAGCGAAAGCCTTAAGACGAGCCGAAAAACTTGTCATTGGCGGTAAGTTGAATGCAGCCATAGAGCAGTATTGCAAAATCATTGACCAAGACCCGACCGATATCACCACCACCAATATTTTAGGTGACCTGTATGTGCGCGCCGGATTGATTCCTGAAGCGATATTCTATTTTTCTCGTGTCGCGGAGAATTACGCGGAAAATAGCTTTGACCTCAAAGCTATTGCCATGTCGAAAAAGATATTGAAGCTCAACCCGAATCACCTGGATACCCTTTTACATCTCGCCAATCTCTACTTAAAAAACAAAGCTTACAATGAGGCGCGCGAAACTTTTTTACAAGCCGCCGATGCCTATAATCGCTGCGGCAATCCCGGCAAAGCGTTGGAGGTTTATGAGCGCGTCGCCGAACTCGACTCCTCAAATACCTTCGTGCTGATGAAGCTTGGAGCCATCTACGCCCATCAAGGGTCGCAGGAAAAAGCCCTTGAGGCGTTCGTCAAAGCCGCGAAAGAATTTATCGGCGCTGGCGAACCCGATGCGGCGCTCAATGCCTATTCAAAAGCGCTGATGGTTAAGCCGCATTGTCGGCAAGCGTTGCAAGGCCTTGCCGCCATTTATCGCGAACGCAATCAACCGGAACGGATTATCAAACTCCTTAAAAACAGCTTGAAGAATACTTCGGCCGAAGCCGAGTTGTTGGATTTACTGGGTTCGGCCTATCTCGCAGCAGGCCTGCTCGAAGAAGCGGAACAGACTTTTCGCACGCTCTTTGCGCGCAACGACGACACCTACGTTTACCTTTTGGAAATTGGCGAAGCCTACCTGCAAAGCGGCGAAACGCGGCGCGCCCTCGAGCAACTTGAATACTGTTTGAATACCTTGATTGCCAAACATGAAGGGCCGAAGGCGATTGGTTTTCTACGCCAGGTATTGAAGAAAGAGCCCGGTCATCTGGAAGCGTTGAAATTGCTCTATCGAATCTATTTGCGTTTTAAAGAGTCCGAGAAGTTGCCGGTCACTTTAAATTCGATTGTCAAAGCGGCGTTAAGCTCAGGGGCGACGAATGAGGCCATCGAGGCGCTTAAAAACCTCATCTATCTTGAACCCGATAACCTAAACCATCGCCAGATGCTCAGCCACTTGGTCGGCAAAGATTTCGCAGAAACAGCGCCTGCGCCTAAAGTTCCACAGTCGGCTTTTCTGGTAAACGACCGGTGGGCCGAAGTCGATTACGGGTCGTTGATGCAACAGATTTTAAAAGCCGATTCGCTGATTCGCGCCGGCAAATATGAACACGCCATCGAAGTTCTCAAATATATTCTTGATCTTGACCCGGATAATGCGGAAATCCGCTTGAAACTCAAAGCTCTTTATCTGCGCACAGGAAATATGGACCTGGCAGCCAGCGAATATTTACAACTGGCGCGCATTCAACAGGCGCACACCAGAGCTTATGCCTTAACCCATTCAAGAAACCATCAACGGGCAATCTCACGTTTTTCTCTTCATCAGCAAACCGCGCTATCGGTCAGCAGTCCGGAAGATAGTCAATGGGGATTTACCTTCATAACGGCTAATGAACGGCATAAAACGGAATCTGGTATTCTCCACTTGCCATTAACGGAAGCGCTCGGTTCTCCTGATGACCGGCGCCAATCCGAGCGCCTTTCGATGAATTTGCCCTTGGTTGTCGGCGCCAGTGACGGGGGTTGGAAAGAGGTCACGGAAACCGTCAATATCTCTGAATCGGGCCTGTTATTTCGCGTCGGGCACCTTGTCGAAAAAGGAATGAACCTGCGCGTCGGTTTGCCGATGCCCATGAATCTGAGATTGTTTAAGGATGAGGGGAAACTTTATAAAGTGCAGGCGCTGGTTCGCCATTCGATGCAACTGTCAAACGGAAGAAATCTGGTTGGCGTAGAGTTTACCAATAAACTGTTCGGCAAATAATCTGCCCCGCCTAACCGGCGAAAGCTTCAGAGGCGGCGGCCAGGCGGTGAACTTTTCGCGAGCGCAGGGCACGCGTTAATCGGAGCGCGCCAAAGCCGGCGGGCGGTTTTTATGCTCCGATTAATTCACGCGCTCGACCTTGTGAATGAATGACAGGCACAGACGCACTTGACCGTCTTTTCCGGAATAGCGTTTCGTCACCATCGCGAGGCTCTCAAATTTGCCGCTGACGCTGGTTACGCGAACCAGATTAAATGACGACGGCATATCTTTCACACACAGGCGCATGCCACCCAATCCGAAATCTTCACTAATCGCTTTTTCCCTTCCCAAAAGATTCAATTCACTATCGTAGTATTCAATCTGGAAAGGCTTCATGCCTTTTTTGCGCGGCGTTTTTCGCCGTTCTGTGATGGCTGGCGGGGTGATTTGAAAAATTCCCCAGGGCTTTTCTAAATAACCGGCGGGCGGTTGGTCACCTAAAAATTCCAATCCGATGAGGCTGGCAATATTTGCGTTCATGTCAATCCGTCTGACGATGGCATAAACTTCATAAGCGTTATCGAAAAAGCCGTAACTGCGCAGCGTCATAGGCATGGGCATCGAAAGCTTGAGGACCATGCCGATTTGCACAGGCGTAATCAGCCGTAAACGCGCGCCCGAAACGCTGACATCAAGCGATTGACTCATCTCAGACCAGGGCTTACCCTGCGCGTCATAACCGCTCACCTGTACGGCGAGCGTTAATTCAAACCGGCGATGGCGACGACGTTCGTTCTCGGCTTGTTTTTCTCGTTCCTGACTCTCATCCGGGCGGCTTTCAATTTCGTTTACAGAAGGCAGCGTTTGATTGGCTGCTTCCAGACGAGCCGCCATCTCTTCACGATGAAACAGCGTATCGTCGTATTCCACACGGCGAGTGAAATTCACCAGCACCGAAAAAGCTTGCGATATTTTTTCAAAGGCATGATCAATTCGCGGCAAATATTCCTCGGGTTGTGGCAAATCCAGTTGGTATTGTGCAGGGTTTAACAACGCTGTTGCGCGCATATAAGCGATTTTGATTTCGCCTGTGGTTGCCAGTTCATCAACATCGAGAACCTCGTAATGGGTCTCAGCGGCTTCAATGAACTCCAGTAAATCTTTAAGGTCTGCGAGGTAATCGCTAATCTGCTCATCGGTATAAGACTGTTTGGGAGCATGGGCTTCAGGATTTTTGATGTTTATGCTATTCACTCTTTTAGACTCCCTAAATAGGTTCTCTGTTTTCTACTATATGAATGGTATAGATACAATACTTTTTATTTTCCGCTTTCCGTGGATGAGCAATTCGCAATCTGATTGAATTGGCCGGGTTGCACAAATGAGGTTTGTCTATTGATAGAGAAGGAAAAGTTTGTGCGCTTTGTGATCTCTGTGAGAAAGCTCTTTTGCACGAGCGAGACTTATCAGGTCCTGGCAGGTTTTCACAAAGCCCACCAAGGACACCAAGACCACAAAAAAACTATGCCCTCAACTATCCTCTTTTGTGATGCACCAACATTGAATTTATTCAGGGGTGTGGAAATTAAATGAAGATGGCGACTGATGGAAGGCCAGGCGCTGATTGCAACGCTCAATCAATAAAGCGATCTCCGTGTCTCTGTGGTTGAATTTTTTCACCCTAAAGATTT
>JBIOWC010000173.1:0-10666 GCA_044868105.1 Blastocatellia bacterium | reverse complement strand
CCGGATTGATGCTCGCCTGAGTATTGCTTTGCGCAAATAAATCGGCGCAACTTATGGCGCAAATAAGCACCGCAACACAGAGCCGGGGGTAAAGGAGTGAACGATTATTTTTCATCGCCGATGTTTTTTTGAGATAGCCACAAAAATTATGACAAGGTGAGCTAAGCGTTGGTTTACGCTCAACCTCGCGAGGCCTTCATTGAACGATAATCGCGAACCTGCAATTTTCCTAAAGCCGCTTCAATCAACGTCACCTCTTCATCTTCTCTTGTCACTTCCCGATGGCGTAACTGAAGCGATATTGGCCCGAACCAATTTCTACAACCACCGCATCGCCGTCTTGTCGTGTGTCGGTGATGCCGTTTGTGCTGGTAAGCGCTTGCCCGGATTCCATCACCCCGGCGAGTTGCGCTTTCGGAAGCCGCACCGTGGCGCGTGTGTTGGCAGGGATTTCAACCGCGAGTTCAAACTTGCCATCCTTGAGCGTCCAGGCCGAACTGACTTTGCCGTACAGGGATTGGTGACTGGCTTTGACATTCGTAAAACCGCCGCCGGGTTGTGGCTGAATCAAGATGTGTTTGTAGCCCGGCGCGGCGTCATCAATTTCAATACCCGCCATCACGCGATACATCCATTCGCCAATCGCGCCATAGGCATAATGATTGAACGAATTCATGCCTTTATCCTGAAATGTGCCATCCGATTTCAACCCGTCCCAACGCTCCCAAATCGTCGTTGCGCCTTGCTTCACAGGATAAAGCCACGACGGATATTGCTCGCGATTCAGTAACAGATAGGCTTCATCCAGATAACCGTAACGACTGAGCACGTGACAAAGATAGGGTGTGCCGACAAAACCCGTGGTCAGGTGTTTACGTTCGCGAATCTCTTTCGCCAATCGCTTGGCGGCCATCGGACGCAAGGCTTCGGGCAACAAATCGAATTGCAGGGCGAGCGCGTAAGCCGTCTGCGTGTCTTCGCCGACGCGCGCCGTTTCGGTCACGAATTCGCGTTTAAAAGCCGCTTTGATTTTGGCGAGCTGGTCGCCATATTTCGCCGCGTCCTCTGGCTTGCCGAGAATCTGCGCCGCGCGTTGCAATAAATTAGTCGAATTGGCGAACATCGCCGTGGCGATTAAATCTTTGCTGGTCGTGGCGCCCGGATAATCTGAGCGGGTCGTGGCAAAGGCTAACCAATCGCCGAAATGTTGGTCGCCATCCCATATGTAATCATCTCCGGCGCGCCGCTTTTGATACTCAACCCATTTGACCATGCTCGGGTATTGCGCTTCGAGGAAACGTTTGTCGCCGTAGCTCAGATACATGGTCCAGGGAATGATGACCGATGAATCGGCCCAGGCCGCCGAACCGCCTGCCGGTCTTTCGGAGGTGCCCAATACATCAGGGATAACGTGCGGCACGCTGCCGCTTTCATATTGATCGAACGCCAGGTCGCGCAACCATTTCGTAAAGAAACCCGCGACATCCATATTAAAAGCCGCGGTGCGCGAAAAAACCTGCGCATCACCCGTCCAGCCCAATCGTTCATCGCGTTGCGGGCAATCGGTCGGCACATCGAGGAAGTTGCCCTTCTGTCCCCATTGAATGTTATGTTGCAGTTGATTGATGAGCGGTTGGTTGGTTTCGAATTCTCCGGTTCGCGCCATATCCGAATGCACCACAATGCTGGTCAAACTGTCGGTCGTCAGTTCGCCGGGCCAGCCTTCGACGGCCGCGTAACGATAGCCGAAAAAGGTGAAGTGCGGTTCGTACACTTCCGCGCCGCCGCCTTTCAACGTATAGCGCAACGTGGTTTTCGCGGCGCGCATATTTTCGGTGTAAAAATTGCCCGCCTTGTCGAGCACCTCGGCATGACGAATGGTGATGGTGGTGCCGGCCGCGCCCTGGACTTTGAGGCGCACCCAGCCCACCAGATTTTGCCCGAAATCCACAACCGTTTCGCCGGCCGGCGTCTTGAATATTTTGACCGGTTTAAGCTCTTCGATTTTGCGCACGGCGGGACCTGCCGGCGCCGTCAAAATGGCTTTGGAATGTTGAGCCACTTTGACGCCTTTCCACTCTGCGTCAGCAAACCCGGGACTTGCCCAACCCGATTTTTCAAGCCGCGCATCATAGGTTTCGCCGTGATAAATTTCCGACATTAAGATTGCGCCGGTCGCAGCTTTCCACTTGTCGTCCGAGATGATGAGTTCTTTGTGCCCGTCTTTATAGGTGACTTCGATTTGCAACAGCAGTCCGAGTTTATCGCCATAGATATTGCGTTTGCCGCCCCAGGCGAGATTGCCGCGATACCACCCGTCGCCCAGCCACACGCCGATGGCATTGTCGCCAGCTTTAAGCAGGTTGGTCACATCATAGGTTTGATATTGCAGTTGTTTGTTGTAACTCGTCCAACCGGGCGTAAACACCTGGTCGCCGACGCGCTCGCCATTGAGGTGCAGTTCATAAAGTCCATGACTGGTCACATAAGCGCGGGCTTTTTCAATGGCGCCACTCAGTTTAAATTCGCGGCGCAGCATCGGCGAAGGGTTCGAGGTCTTCGCATCTTCCGCGAGGTCCGGTTCAATCCAACTGGCTTTCCAGTCGGCCGCGTTCAGCAAACCCATTTCAAAAAAGGCGGGCGCACTCCAACCCGTATCTTTGCCGCTTGCATCCCAGACGCGCACTTGCCAGTAATACCGGGCGCCCGATTCGAGCGCTGGGCCTGCATATTCGCGATGCAGCGATTCATCCGATTTCACCGGCCCTGAATCCCAGGTGAGGTTTTTTCCGGCTTCCAGGTCGCGTTCGGATTTTGCCACCCGCAGGTGATAAGCCATTTGCTTGAGGCCGCGCGCCGTGGCCTCAAGCTGCCAACTGAAACGCGGTTTCGGATTATCCATCCCAAGGGGATTTTTTTTGTACTCCGTTTTGAGTTCAACAGCCTTAAACATGGGTTCACTACTTCCTATATTAACGATGAACGAGGCGCCGACCAACAGATGAAGCATTTGCCAACCCACGAGCAGAAGTGCGAGCAACATTTTTGCAGTCATATTTAATTGCCTTTTGAGAAGATTGTCGAATGAGGGAAGAATTTCATCACATAATGTTCATTCTGTCATTGTCATTCATAACATTTATGCGACCGATTCAAATTCACTGAAGGAAAGTTTTTAGACGCAGCGCCGTTTCAAGACGTTGTTGAAAAAAGCCGATGAAAAAATAGAAAGCTGTTTCCTTTAAGAAAGTCTTTTCCGGATCTCTGCGCCATTGGTTTTTTACCCATTGCAGCAGATCCAAGAGCGCTTGTTTATAGAGGTGCGCCGGAACATCAAATAAGCGCTTCGTTGAACGTTCGAACTCCGGCTCGCGCATTAACGCATAAAAGTGACCATGCCCTTTATGCCATTTCCGGTGATAAGCCTTGGTCAACCTATCCGTCTGGACCTCTGTGGTCACCATCATCTCAGGGATATACATCTCTGCAAGTCCGGCTTCCCATAACCGCAGGTGCAATTCATGGTCTTCCATTGAACCAACGCCGTTTCGGACGCGCTGCAAGGCCGGTGAAAATAGACCGATGCGGTCAAAGACCCGGCGGCGCAAAGCTAGATTGGCGGCGACCAGACAAAGGGCATTCGTTTTGTCAATCGCCATCGGTTGTTCGCCGTAATCCTGAAGCGCCAGCGGCGCCCAATGGGCGCGCGTCAGCCAGGCGGGCGGCCTGGCGTTCCAACGCGGTAAAACCTTGCCGCCGATTCCGGCGATTTCCGGGTATTCATCAAAGGCGCGTTTAATCGTCGCTACCCACTCAGGGCCGACGCACACATCATCATCGAAAAAAGCCAGGATGGGCGCCTGGGCCCGGGCAATTGCCGCATTGCGCGCATAAGAGACTCCTTGTTCTGCGACAAAAATATAATGGATGGGGATGGAGCTTTGAGACTGCAAGGACTCACAGACCTGGCGCGTCTGGTCTGACGAATGATTATCGGCGATGATCAGTTCATAACGCACCTCAGGCGGGCACTTTTGGGCGAGGATACTGGCCACAGATTTTTTCAATAACTCGCAACGATTATAGGTGCAGAGGACGACAGAAATATCGAACGCTTCAGCCATATCCGGTTTACTCCTCCGCCCGTTGTTCAAGACTGGAGAGCGTGCGCATCCCCAGGGCGCGTTTGAACGTCACTTTGATTTTTTTGCCTAAATGTTTGAGGACGCCGCGCGGGTAATAGCGCAGTAAGGTCACCATGGCATTCAAGGCCTGTTGTCGTCTATCAGGATTTCGCAAAGCGGCGCGAAACTGCTCAACGCAACCTTCTCCGTAATAGGATTGCCAGACCCGTTTCCCTGTCCGATAGGCTTTCAGGTAACGCTTATCTCGCCTGATAAATTTCCGCTGTGAACCCAGCGCCATCAAAGTGGTCTTTAACATCAGCCCGTAGTCTCGCGACATGCTGTCAACATACTGGCGGTATTCGGCGACGATTTGGTTATGGTTATGAACTGGAAAACCTCGGGTAATGCGCAAGTAAAGGTCATAATCTGCGGCGGCGCTGATTGACGGATTGAACTCGCCAACTTGATTGAAAATGTCCCGACGATGCATGACTTGCGCAGGCATCCAGATGTGATTCGAGTGCAGAAGGGCGTGAAAATGGTCTTGCTCAACCGGCGCGCCGTAACTAACCGGAAGGGGAACGCCGAGATAATTGATATATTGACTGCGCCCATAAACAAAGGCGCATTCAGGTCTTTGGACTAGTTCGCGCACGCCGATTTCAAGCGCCCTGGGAAGCAAGCGATCATCGGCGTCTAAAAAGACCAGATACTCACCCTGGCTTGCGCGTAGGCCGCGATTGCGCGCCGCCGAAAGCCCAAGATTGGCTTGCCGCACACAATGAACTTGCGCGTAGCCATCAGCCAGCTTTGCCGTCTCATCGGTCGAACCATCATCTACGACAATGATTTCATAATGCGGATAAGTCTGTCGGAGAACGCTTTCAATCGCCTCGCTTAAAAAATGCGCGTGGTTGTAGCAAGGAATGATTACCGAAACGAATTGGGATTTTCCGATACTCATATCATTGACTCCAGCGCCACCGATTCTTGCTCAGGTCAGCGCCCTGCTACGAACTTCCCCTTGGGTGATGAACGACTAGGAAACGGTCTGACTAAGCGTGGGCTCCGTGGCCAGGGAAGCAGCTAGCTGATCGCGCTCATGCCGCCATTCGTGCGGCATATAAAACTTGCCGTACACCATCTTTCCCGGGTCAATGCGCAGCATGACGCGTTGATATTGCCAGTCTATATGGCTGCCTACCGGTGCGTCGCGGTGATCAAGGGTGGCGTCAACGTAGTAGATACCCGGCAGCAAGCCGACCTCGGCGCAGGAAAATTCGATGCTGCCGGCGCCCGCTTCCACGTCAAGCTGATCGCCGTTCACCTCGGTGGTAAACTGACACTGCAACTCGCGGTTGCCCGAAAAAAACCAGAGGTCGAAGACGCAATCTTCGATGCGCTCGTGAGCAAAATAATCGAGCCTCACCCGCAGCAGGGCGCCCGTGTGATAAGCCTCTGTCTCGTTGCCTTCCTCGTCAAAGAACTGCAACCCGGTAATCTCTGCGGCTTTTGAAATCAATTGCCCGTGACGCGCAGGCGGCGAAAAATTCGCCGCCGTTCGCCGGTATTCAGTCACTACCTCGGAGGCCGAACCGCTGGCGATGATTTCACCCTGTTGCATCAACAAGGCGCGTTTACACAATCGTTGCACGGCGCCCAGGTCATGCGAAATAAAGACAATGGTCGTTCCCGACCGCCTGAGGTCTTCAATGCGTTGCAGACACTTCGATTGAAAAGCCAAATCGCCTACGGCAAGGACTTCATCGAGAAGCAGAATCTCCGGGTCAAGGTGCGCGGCGATTGAAAAACCGAGTCGCACATACATGCCTGACGAATAGCGTTTGACGGGCAGATCCAAAAACGGCTTAATGCCCGCAAATTCGACGATGCTCTCTAATTTTTCGGTAATTTCGCGCCGTCGCATGCCGAGAATCGAACCGTTCAGATAAACATTTTCGCGACCCGTGAGTTCGGGATGAAAACCGGACCCCACCTCGATGAGCGCCGAAAGACTGCCATTGATTTTAATCTCGCCTCTGGTTGGCGTGGTAATATTTGAAAGCAATTTTAAAATCGTACTTTTGCCGGCGCCGTTATGTCCGATGATGCCGAGGGATTCGCCGGCCTCTACTTCGAAGCTGACCTCGCGAAGCGCCCAGAAATCTTTCGAGCGCCGCCATAAATTCTGAACTTGATGGACGAACCTGTTCTTTCCGGTGTTGGTGTCGGCGGTCTCGCGAATTCGATATTTTTTTGAGACCCCATCAAACTTCAAATCAAACATAACGCTCCCGCTGTTTAGATGATATCCGCCATGGTGGCTTCCATGTGCTTGAAATAGAGATATGAGAAGAAGAGCAGTGCGAAAGCAATCAGCGCCGATAGACCCAGGGTATAAAAATCAACGGCTAATCCGTTGAGCACCGATTGGCGAAAATTTTCGACAATGCCAACCATCGGATTTAAAACATAAAATGGCCGCACGCGGGCCGGCACAGCGCTCAAGGGATAAATAACCGGAGTGGCAAACATCCACACTTGCAGGATGAGCGGAACGGCTACGCCCATATCCCGAAAGCGCACCTGGGTTGCAGAAAAAAGCAAGGACATGCTGGTGGCAAAACAGGCCATGATGAAAATTATCGGTATCGCATAAAGCGCATTGATGGTCGGTTGAATGCGGTAATAAATCATCAGTCCCGCGAGCACTGTTGAAGCAATGAAAAAATCGAAGAGCGCCGCCAAGACATAGGTAATGGGCAGAATTTCGCGCGGAAAATAGACCTTGGTAACCAGTTGCGTATGGCTGACCAAACCGTTTGTCGCATTGGCTAGCGCCGTCGAAAAAAATGTCCACGGCAACAAGGCGGCATAAGCAAAAACCGCATAAGGCGCGCCGTCGCTCGGCATGCGTGCAAAGAGTGAAAAGATAATTGTGAAAATCAGCATCATGGATAACGGTTGAAGAATCGCCCAGGAGATGCCAAGCAGCGACTGTTTATAACGCACCTTGATGCGATGGACGGTAAGCGTATAGAGCAGGTCGCGGTAATGAAATAATTTTCTCAGGTTGGCAATCAGGTTCAACTGCATCAGCGACGGCGGGCGAATGACCGACTCGCGCCGCGTCGCCGGGCGGTCAAATGCTGAATGGGCTGTTGCACTCGCTGAATCCTGAGTCAGCATATTCTAAAGTTACTCCTTGATGAAGCTTTTCGCTTATTGAACGGAAGCGACGGCTTCAAGCTCCTTTGCCGCCTGCGGCAAGGCCGATGGTTTATAAAAATGTTTACCATAAAAAAAGCCCGCTAAATCCCAGACCGCCAGTTCTCCGGCAAAACCGGGTTCGGAATTTCTCTGCAACCGGCACGCCGCCTTTAGGCTTTGCCCCAGGCCTCTCAACGCATCGCCGTAAAGGTATCTCGGCACGCCGCCCACTTGTTTAAGCGAAGCCGCCGATTTCGCCTCGCGGCTCAAAAACCCGATGGATACGCCGCGCCAGAAACACCACTTGCGGAAATAGCCCTTGGTGAGTCTTTGCGGCGGAATGTAGTGATAGATAATCAAATCCGGCAGGTAAAAGCCGCGCGCCCCGGCGCGCATTAATCTTTGGTACATGTCTTCGTCTTCGCCGGCCAGCAAATGTTTGTCCGTGCGACCGAGCGACGGCAGATAAAGTCCGACGCGATTTAAAATCTGGCGGCGCAAAACGGCATTTCCGCCCATTAGAATGCCCGGATAGCTTGCGTTAAACGGGCGCTTTTCGGTGCCGCCATTTATCCAGCCAATGACCCCGTTATATTTTCTCGGCAGCCACTCGGGACAGGGCGCGCCCCAGCGCGGAAAGTAAGGCCCCCCGATAAAATCCACTTCTTCATTTTGGAAGGCCGCCTGGATGATGTTAAACCACGCTCGGTCAATCTCTTCATCATCATCTATCATGCCAACCAGGTCGCCCTGGGTTGAAAGAATGCCCTTGTTTAAGGCTGACGAACGACCTTGAGTGCGCTCAAATTGATAATGCAACCGGCCATTGAAATCCCTCTTCCACGCTTCGACGAGTTCCCGCGTACGGTCTTTAGAGTTGTTATCCACAACCGTGACCTGCAGGTTCAATGCCGGCGGCAACTCCGCATCAAGTAAACTTTTTAAGGTTCGTGGGAGTAAATCCTGGCGGTTATAAGTCGGAATGATTACGTCTAATTGCATCCTCATGCCTGTGATTACAGCGTCAATCTAGCGCCGGAATTGAATATTGGCTCAATGGCACAAACCGGGTCGCTCTATTGATTGAATACTCACAATTTCACTAAATCTGCAAAATAAACCGCCGCTCAATCTCAAAGTCAGCCAAACGCGGCAAATCACTGGACCGGAAAACCTGAACGGCATAACTGAATTTTCGCCCAAAAATTAAATAGGCGCCTAACGGCCGGTTAAAATTTGTCTTCGAAGGGGACGGAAAAAACGGCTTACGGATATCGGTTGAAGCTGACTTGTCCGCCTCATTTCAATTATTTTCAGAAGCCCGGGTCAGGCGCCTGAACCCGCGTTCACACGGATTTCAAAAAAAGCGCCTGTTCATTATTAAAATAGTTTTCTTCAACACCCGAAATAGGCTAATCTACACACGAAGCATAACCTCAAAGCTCCTTCCTAATCGCCTTCGGGCATCTTCACCAATAAAGGTCATCGCCATGTTAGTTACTCAGGAACCGTTCTCTGTAACTGCCCTACCTCATTCCATCGAAGCCGCTTATCCGCTTTCGCCGTTGCAACAAGGCATGATTTTCCATAGCCTCTATGGCAGTCATTCCGGCGTCGAAATCGAACAGATGGTCTATACCTTACACGAAGCGCTGGAGGCTAAGGCCTTGCTCTCGGCCTGGCAACGCGTCGTCTCGCGTCATCCGATTATGCGAACCAGTTTTCATGTGAATGAATCTGATCAGCCCGTTCAACAAGTCCACGCCGAGGTCAACCTGGAATGGCGTCACGAAGATTGGCGCGGATTGACCAAAGAAGAACAACATCAACGTCTGACCAGTTTTTTAAGGCAGGACCGTTTGCGGGGCTTTAACATAAACGAAAGCTCTCTGAATCGTTTCGCACTTTTTCAAATCGGCGAAGGCGATTATGAGTTCATCTGGACTTTTCATCATGCGATTATTGACGGGCGTTCATTTGTTCTCGTGTTGCAGGAAGTCTTCGCCTTTTATGAAGCATTTTTAAAGGGCGAAGATTTGGAACTCCCGTTGCCGCAACCCTATCGCAACTACATTGCCTGGCTCAATGAACAGGACTGGTCGCAGGCTAAAACCTTCTGGCAAACCCGGCTTAAAGGTTTTGCTTCACCGACACCGTTAATCGGTAGTCGCCAGACATCGAGTGTCATTACCGAAGCAGAAAATTATACCGAGCAGGGAATCAGGTTTTCGGCTGAAACGACTGCCAAACTCAAAGCCCTGGCCAAAGCGGAAGGCGTGACCCTCAATAATTTTGTGCAAGGGGCCTGGGCGCTCTTACTCAGTCGTTACAGCGGCGAAGCCGAAGTGGTCTTTGGCGCAACCCGCGCCTGTCGGCGCACGGCGCTGGATGGCGCAGAGTCTATGGTCGGACCCTTTATTAACACGCTTCCGATGCGCGTGCGTATAGCGGCTGACGTGGCGCTGGTGGACTATCTGAGAGCGATTCGCAATCAGCACGTCTCACTAAGAGCTTATGAACACACGCCGCTTGCGAAAATTCAAGAATGGTCTGAAGTGCCCGCAGGAAAATCGCTATTCGATAGCATCGTGGTCTTTGAAAATTATGAGATGGAAGCCTACTTACGCTCGCAAGGGGAGAACTGGGCAAACCGCGAGTTTAAACTTTATGAACAGACCAACTATCCACTGGCCTTATCGGGTTGGGGCGGCGATGCTTTACTGTTGAAGCTGGCCTATGACGGGCGAAATTTCGATGATGAGACGATTGCCAGGATGTTGGGGCATCTTAAAACTCTGTTGGAAAAGTTCGCCGTAAATATCCGCGCGCCGCTTGGTGAATTCTCTATGTTGACTGAAACCGAGCAGGGTCAGTTGCTCATCGAGTGGAATGACACCAAAGCTAAGTTCGCGGACCATCAGTGCATTCATCACCTCTTTGAAGCTCAGGTCGAGCGCGCCCCCGAACACCTTGCCGTGTTCTCTGAAGTTGAACAATTAACCTATGGCGAATTAAACCGCCGGGCCAATCAACTGGCGCACTACTTAAAGGGACTGGGGCTACAGCTTGAAGATCTGGTCGGCGTTTCGATGACTCGCTCAACAGAGATGATGGTTGCGATTCTCGGGGTTTTGAAAGCCGGTGGCGTTTATGTGCCGCTCGACCCGGCCTACCCCAGGGAACGACTGGCCGCGATGCTTGAAGATGCCAGGCCCGCCGTTTTACTTACCCAACAAGCCGTGCTGGAAAATCTTCCGCCGTCAACGGCCCGCCTTATCTGCATAGATTCTGACTGGCCGCAGATTGCCGCCGAGTCCACCGAGAACCCG
>JBIOWC010000172.1:0-15187 GCA_044868105.1 Blastocatellia bacterium | reverse complement strand
TGGTTCTTCTCAATCCAGCCTGATGAGTTGCCTGAACGCTTAATCGGCGCTGAATCGGCTTTCTATCTGCAATGGATTCTCGACCATTGGAGGGGCACCAAAGGAGCGCTTGCCGAAGAGGCGGTTGCCGAATATCTACGCTGTTTTGATGAAGCGGCAATTCGCGCCACCAATGAAGAGTTTCGCGCGGCGGCGACCATTGACCTCCTTCACGATGAGGCTGACGAAGATCGTAAAATCTCCTGCCCGACGCTGCTATTGTGGAGCGCCGCAAGCTGGAAAAAATTTGACCTTCTCGACGTCTGGCGTTCGCGAGCCGAAAATGTGCGAGGTCTGGCTTTTGATTGCGGTCACTTTTTGCCCGAAGAGGACCCTATACGCACGGCTACGGAACTGCTCCGCTTTTTAACGACACCTGCTGTTGTGCCATCATAGAGACAGTTAATGCTGCAAAACGGGTTTCATTTTTATCCTGAAATTTGTTTGCGATTTCGCTTGAGTTGCCTGCAAGTTATCGCTGATTGGGTCGCCCAAAGCGTGCTATACTCGAACCCTTATTAATGGAGGCTTATAGTGAATTTCAATCTCGATCATGCTCAAGCAATTTTATCCAGCACCCCTGAGGCATTGAGAAATCTGCTTCAGAATCTTCCTCTGGAGTGGGTCAAGGGTAATGAAGGCGAAAAGACCTGGAGTCCTTATGATGTTATCGGCCACCTCATACACGGTGAGCGAACCGACTGGATTCCGCGCCTCATACAGATTCAGGAAATCGGCCAGTCCAAACCGTTTGAACCCTTTGACAGGTTTGCGCAATTCACCGCAAGCGAAGGGAAAACCTTGAATGAATTGTTGGATGAATTTGCGGCATTGAGGACAGAGAGTCTCGAAACTCTTCGGGGACTTAATCTGAGTCCGAGCGATTTAATGAAGCGTGGCACACATCCCGAATTAGGAGCTGTAACCGCAGAAGAGTTGCTCGCAACCTGGGTCGTACACGACCTGGATCATGTGGCACAAGTAACGCGAACACTTGCAAAGCAATATCGAGATGCCGTTGGACCCTGGAAGGCTTATTTATCGGTACTGAAATAGCAAAATATTATTTTCATTATTCAACCAAGAGGAAAAGTGATGGCGGGTGGAATAAATGCAGCGGTAGTCGCCTGTATGAAATGTATCGGACGCGCCGTGAGAACGTACGAAGGGATGGAAACCGATGCCTATGAATGTACGGCGTGCGGGTTTCAATTCGGCATAGATTGGGCGCACAATGGCGCGCCACAAAAGCCCTGCTGGCCGCTTTCGGAAGAAGAAGCCGCAGAGGCGCGCAAAATTAGCGAGTTGCTCAATCAAAGCGAGTGAATTCATTCCGACAGTCATTCAACGCTGAACGCGAAACCGGCAACAGGAGCCTATTTCACGCCTTCATACCAAGCATCAATGAAACGAAAAGCCAAGTAAGCCGATTTGTCCGGATTGGGAATGTTAGAGTACCATTTTAATCCTTGAAATTTTCGGTTACCCGAACCTCGTTAGCTAAACCATGAAAAGGTTAAAGACCTATATGACAATTCGTACGCGCAATCTTCAACTCATCCCCATTGCGCCTCAACATCTGTTGGCCTTGATAGAAGGCGAGTGTCAGTTTGAAGCGCAATTCGGTTGGCCTGCCGCCGAGGGCCTGCGAGATTTTTTTGTTTCAAATGAGGTTTCCCCGCTCTGGATTGCTGAACTTCGCGCGGCAACCGAACCCAATCCCTGGGTCTTTGGGTTTGCCCTTGTTCACGAGGAAAGTCATTCAGTCATCGGAACCGCCAGCTTCAAGGGCGAGCCTGACGATAAAGGCATGGTCGAGATCGCCTATGGTATCGCCCCTGATTATCAAGGGCGTGGGTATGCTTCGGAAGCGGCGGCCGCGCTCGTCGAATTCGCATTCACAAACGGGAAGGTCCAACACATCCTGGCGCATACCTTGACGACAAATTACCCTTCGATGCGGGTACTTGAAAAGTGCGGATTCAAACCGCTCGGTCAAGTCATAGACCTCGAAGACGGCTTGGTGTTACAGTGGGAGCGAACCCGACAACCAGCCGAATAGCCGCCATAACGAAGCTGATGGTATCAATCTCAGAAAGACATTTCGTGCGGAGGCCGATAAATTTACTAACGACAAAAAAATTGTTTTACGGAAATCATAGTTTACAGATGTAAGAAAGAGGTGAGTCAATGAATGAAAAGCAACAGGGAAGATTAGCAGAATTATCGCGACGGTCATTCCTGGCAACATCCTTGATGGCGGTGCCAGCGATTACCCTGGCTTCTAAAAGCGAACAGAACTGGCCAGGGTTTCGCGGGGTTGGCGCTCAAGGCATTGCCGACGGTTATCCGACGCGAGCCGCCTGGAATGCCGATGCCTCCGCAGGAAAACCTTCCGGTATTTTATGGCGCGTAGAAATTCCCGGCCTCGGGCATTCCAGTCCGATTATCTGGGGCGATAGAATTTTTGTTGGCACAGCGGTTCGTTTGTCAGGCAAAGCGTCATTGCGCATTGGATATTATGGCGATGTTAAAGCCGCGCAGGATAATGACGAACAGAAATGGATGATTCTCTGTTTCGATAAAAAATCTGGTAAAAAGATTTGGGAACGCGTGATTCGCACAAGCAAACCGGCAACCGAACGACACGAGAAATCTACGCATGCCAACACCACACTGATTACGGATGGCAACCGATTGGTGGCTTTCTTTGGCTCGGAAGGGCTTTATTGTTTTGATCTGAACGGCAAGCAGCTTTGGAAAAAAGACCTCGGCGTGATCAATAACAGTTGGCATGGCATCGGCTGGGGTTATAGTAGCTCCCCTGCCCTTTACAAAAATCATATCGTCTTGCTTTGCGATGACCCGACCAACCCTTATGTCGCGGCTTTTCAACTCACCGATGGAAAAGAATTGTGGCGGACGTCGCGCAAAGGTGATTGTGAAGGCAGTTGGGGAACGCCGCTCATTCACAATGACGGAACAAGAACCCAGGTCGTCACCAACGGCTGGCCTTACATAGTTTCTTACAACCTGGAAACCGGCAAAGAATTGTGGCGTTTGCGCGGGGGCGGCGACATCCCCATTCCAACGCCGTTTGTCGCCGATGGCTTGATTGTCATCTCTAATGCGCACGGCGGCAAAGCGCCGTTATTTGTCGTTCGCCCAACGGCTCAGGGCGACATCTCGCTGAAAGAAGGCGCTACCAGCAATGATGCTGTGGTCTGGAGCGCGCCTAACGGCGGTTCATATATTTCAACCCCAGTCGTCTATGGCGGATTTATCTACCTTGCCAATCACAACGGCCTGCTGCGCTGCTTTGATTTCAAGACCGGCGCCAAGATGTTTGAAACTCGACTCGGCGTTGATACCGCCTGTTCGGCATCGCTGGTTGCCGCTGATGGCAAAGTTTATTGCCCAACTGAACAGGGGACTGTACATGTCTTGAAAGCCGGGCCAACCCTGGAGGTGCTGGCGAAAAATGAGTTGGGCGAACCCTGTCTGGCAACCCCGGCTATTTCACAAGGCGTGCTTTACTTTCGAACTTCCGCAAGCTTGATTGCCATCAAGTAAAGTGCACCAATCAACTGACTGAGCAAAATTGAAAGGGAGATCGCTATGCGAGGATTCATCTGGAAAGTTGGAGTCGTTATGCTCGGACTGGTCTTTACCCTTCCGGCGCACACCTCTTCCGTGCCGTCACAAGATTACAAAGCGCAAGTGCTCAAGGATGTCGAAGCGAGCAGCAAACAAACCCAGGTCATGATTGATATGGTTTTCAGTTTCGGTGAACTCGGCTTTCAGGAGATTGAAACCTCAAAGTACCTGACAGACATTCTTGAAAAAGAGGGCTTTAAAATTGAGCGCGGGATTGCCGGCATTCCAACCGCCTGGATGGCAAGTTGGGGAACCGGAAAACCGGTCATCGCACTAGGCTCGGATATTGATTGCATTCCACAGGCTTCGCAAAAACCCGGCGTTGCCTATCACGACCCCATGATTGAAGGCGCGCCCGGTCACGGCGAAGGTCACAATTCGGGAATGCCACTCAATATAACCGCGGCGCTAGCCGTTAAACGATTGATGGAACGCAATCACCTTTCCGGCACCATAAAGCTGTGGCCCGGGGTAGCTGAAGAACTGCTCGGTGGCAAAGCCTATTTCGTTCGCGATGGGTTTTTCAAAGATGTGGATGTAGTGTTGTTCACCCACGTCGGCAATAACCTGGGCGTTACGTGGGGGCAAGGCAGTGGAACCGGCCTGGTTTCTGTCGAATATACTTTCAAAGGTGAGAGCGCGCATTCGGCCGCCGCGCCCTGGCGTGGTCGCAGCGCCCTGGATGCCGTCGAATTGATGGACATTGGCTGGAACTTTCAACGCGAACACCTGAGAACTCAGCAACGCTCGCATTATGTCATCACCAATGGCGGCGACCAGCCCAATGTGGTGCCGCGGGTGGCGAGCGTCTGGTATTACTTCCGCGAGCTGGATTATGACCACATCAAAGAGTTGTGGGAAATGGGTGACGCGATGGCGAAGGGTGCAGCGATGATGACCCGGACGACGGTTAGCTCTCGCATACTAGGTACGGCTTGGCCGGGGCATTTCAATAAAACTATTGCTGAAACGATGGATGAAAATATCAAACAGGTGGGCTTGCCTCAGTGGAGCGAAGCCGATCAAACGCTGGCGAAAGCCATACAGAAAGAGTTGAAGGTTCCCGATACAGGATTAGATACCAAGCTCCGACCGCTACGCGGCCCGATTAGTGATGAGGGGCGAAACACCGGCGGCTCTGATGATATTGGTGATGTATCGTGGAATGTGCCGACGGTTACTTTGAATTATCCTGCGAATATTCCCAACCTGCCGGGGCACAATTGGTCGAATGCCATTGCCATGGCAACTCCCATAGCTCATAAAGGCACAACTGCAGGCGCTAAGGTTCTGGCGATGACCATGGTTGATTTATTGACCAAGCCGGCCCTTGTCGAGCAGGCTTGGGATTATTTCCGCAATGTGCAAACGAAAGAGACCAAGTATCAATCGTTTCTTTCCGCCGAGGACAAACCGGCAATCTGGCTGAATCAAAAAATCATGGCGGAATACCGCAATCAAATGCGCAAGTTTTATTACGACCCGTCAAAGTACAACACCTATCTGGAGCAACTGGGGATAAAATATCCGACGGTGCGGACGGGTTCATCGGTGTCCAATTCAAAGTAATTTGCTAATTATCGTTTGCCAAACCTTACGAGCTAACCGATGAATGAAACGGTAAACATCAAAAGACTTGAACCGGGTGATGCGGATACCGCCGTTGCGGTCGTTAAACAGTTCGCCGGCAAAGAGGTTGCAACAGATTATTTGAGAACCTTTCTCACCAACCCGCTTAATCTGCTTATCGTTGCCGAAATTGAAGGCCATCTGGCCGGGTTTCTTTTGGCCCATGCGCTGCCCCGGTTGAAACAAGAGTCGTACAAAATGTTCATTTACGAGATTGACGTTGCCGAAGCTTACCGTCGCCGCAAAGTTGGCACGGCACTGATTAATTACATTCGCGACTTCGTCAAGCGTGAACGGATGATGAATGCATTTGTCTTTACCAGTTATTCCAATGCGGGAGCCGTAGAATTTTATAGAAATACCGGCGGTAAAATTGTCAACGGTGATGATTTGATGTTTGTCTATGACGAAGAAAATCAGGTTTAATCAATTGCCTGAATATGAATTTAAGAACGGTTATTGCCACACGCTATGTCACGCCCCTTCGCGAAGGCGGTTCGCTTCCGGCAATTGTCGAAGCCGATGATGAGGGCATGTATGTACTCAAGTTTCGCGGTGCAGGTCAGGGGCCAAAAGCCTTGATCGCGGAGATTGTCGCAGGAGAGCTGGCCCGCGCCATTGGGCTTCGCGTACCGGAAATTGTATTTATCGAACTCGACCCGGAACTTGCACGCACGGAACCCGACCCCGAAATTCAGGAGTTGATCCGAGCCAGCGCAGGACTAAATCTCGCGCTCGATTACCTTCCCGGCTCCGTGATGTTCGATCCGGTTGCCGAAAAACCCGATGCAGAGCTTGCCTCATCCATAGTCTGGTTCGATGCCTTGGTGACCAATGTTGACCGCACGCCGCGCAACACCAATATGTTGATGTGGCATAGACGGCTCTGGCTGATTGATCACGGCGCGGCGCTCTATTTTCACCATTCGTGGAATAACTATCTTGAGCGCAGTCGCGACCCTTTCGCCTTAATTAAAAATCATGTTCTGCTTCGCTTTGCGGGTGCGCTCAATGAGGCAGATGCCACCTTGAGCGCACAGATTTCCCCAGACCTCATAGAGCGAGTGATAAACTTGATTCCAGATATCTGGCTGGTGGGCGACCAACAATTCAGCGGCGTAATAGAGAAGCGAGCGGCTTATCTTGAATACTTGTTAAACCGTCTGCAAGCTTCGCGTAATTTTACCGAGGAGGCGATTCGTGCACGATCACTTTACCTATGATTACGCGATCATTCGCATCGTCCCCAAAGTTGAGCGCGAGGAGTTCATCAATGTCGGGGTCATCGTTTCCTGTCCGGCAAAAGCATTTTTAGAATCGCGAATCGAACTTGATGAAGCGCGTTTGCTGGCTCTGGATTCGACCCTCGACCTTGAATCCATAAAGACGCACCTGGCAACCATTCCGGCAATTTGCAGAGGCGGAGAACAGGCCGGGGCAATTGGCGGGTTATCACAGCGAGAACGCTTCTATTGGCTGACCTCCCCGCGCAGCACCATCATTCAAACCTCGCCGGTTCATACCGGATTGTGTAAGGAACCAACCTTAATCATCGAACATTTGCTCGATACAATGGTGCGCCCATCAAGCCAAGGCCGGCAATCAGTACCACCTGCGATAATCGGCGGGTAATTTACCGTTACTGACGGGAGTCATTAACCAGCGGGTAACCAATATGTTTGTATAAGCTCAACAGGGGCGAGATTCAATAGCCCGCTGCAACGCGCCGGGTGGGACAACTTTTCCGAGGCCTTGAATGTGTGACACGGCTATTTCGCCCCTTCAAGGCTTCGCTGGGTTTTGCCGGCTATTCCTGCCAGGCAAAAGAGTGGCGTCCTTTCAAGACGGGTCAGCGATTTTCTCTTTAATCTTTCCCTAAAACGATGGCGATTGCACCTACCGTATTAAACAAGGTGTGTATCCAGACACAGGGAAAGATGGATTTAGTTTTGGCGCGGATGCAGGTCAAAGCCAGGCTCAGTAATAACAATCCGGTTAAGGAACCCCAAGCGCCTAAATATTGCGGGACATGGACGACCGCAAAAAGAATGGTCGCTACGGCGACCGCGCCAACGGTGCCGATGGCGCGTTTGAGCGGCGAATAGAGCAATCCGCGATAAACTAACTCTTCAGTAAGAGGCGCTGTAAAGATAGCTAAAAATGCGACGGCGTATCTGACCGATTGCGAAACCTTCAACATCTCGGTAAACGGATTGGTTTTTGAATCGGGAATCAGGCGCGGCAGATTGCCCACCACAACAATGAACAAGAGCGAGATGCCCACAATAATGGCGAGTTTCGCTACCTTTGTCTGTCCTTCCCAACGCCAGCCGATGCCTTCCGCAAATGACCGCTTGCCCATTCGCGTAACCACCATCCAACAGATGGCAATAGTCGCCAGATGGGCTCCGACATTCATCGCCATTTGAATGAGAATCGAACCTTCGGACAATAAAATTTTATTCAACTCTTCGGCTTCGAGCGGGATAACATTGCCCTGTGATTTATAGCGCACCAGATAAATCCCTGCGCCAACGGCCGAGGCAAGAAACAGAACAATGATGCTTGCAAACCAGACACCAAAGCCACCGAGCACACCCCAGCCAGGGTTATCCGGGTTGGGTTCGATACTTTCGATAGGGCTTTCATCTTCCGCGGGAGGGTAAGGTAGAACATTTTCATCCATCATAGCGAAGTCATTTTAGCTTACGCTGTGGTGAGACGCGAGGCTAATTCTTTTGCGACTTCCCTCCGGCTTTAAGCGTTCGGCTAATCTCGGCTTTGACCAGTTCAATCAATTCCTGCAACTGCCTTTCGGTATAGCCAGCTGTTTCAATCGGTTTGCCAATCACCACATCCACTCTACCGGGACGCGGAGCCAGCGACCCTTTCGGCAAGAGTTTGCTGGTCCCGATAATCGTGACCGGGACAATCGGAACGCCAGCGCGCACGGCGATTTTGAAAGCTCCCTGTTTGAACTCCTGCAGGTTGCCATCGGGCGAGCGCGTACCTTCGGGAAAGACCGCCAGCGATTTCCCTTTGCGAATTCCTTCGACGACAGATTTCAGACTGAGCGCGGTTTTTCGCGAATCGCTCCGGTCAATCGCAAAATTCCCTGCCGTCCACAGATGCCAACCCATAAACGGCACATAAAAGAGTTCCTTTTTTGCCATAATGCGAAACTGATAGGGCAAATAGGCAAAGAGCGCTGGCGTATCAATCAAACTCGAATGATTCGCCATATAGACATAGGTCTTGGCTTTACTCAAATTTTCTGTGCCGTGTACGTGAATATTGGAAAAGATGGTCCAGGCAATCAACCTGCACCACCAACGCGCGCACCAATGTTGCATTTCGCCTGTGCGGTCAAATGGCGAAAGGATAAGCGAAATGGTCGCCATTACGATTGTGTAAAAATACCAGAGAAGGTTGGCAAACGGGGCCCAGATGTAAATTAAAATCTTCTTCAACGTATCCACGTATCAATCTATTCTCAAAATTATTTGCGCTTCAGGCTTATAAATTCATCCTGGCAACTATCAACAACGTGATAATGCTCTTGGCATCATCAATCTCGCCGGAATGCACTTTGGCGAGGGCTTCCGCCAAAGGCATGTGCACGACTTCAATCTCTTCATCATCATCAAGGTGTTGACTGGCGGGTTCCAAATCGGTTGCCAGGTAAGTATAAATGCGCTCTTCACAATAACCCGGCGCAACCAGAAACTCACTTATCTTTTGAAAAGTTTTCGCGCGAAAACCAATCTCTTCTTCAAGTTCACGTCGCGCCGCCTCTTCAGGCGTTTGACCTTTTTCGATGCGACCGGCGGCTATCTCCAAAGAATAACGGTTAATCGCATAACGCCATTGTCGAACCAGGGCAACGGTTCCATCAGCAAAGAGCGGTAAAGCGCCGGCTCCCCCGTTATGATGAACAATTTCAAGCCTCACTTCGCCCTTTTCTGCCGAATTATAAGTGCTCAACGACATATCAAGGACTCGGCCTTGATGGAGATATTCGCGTTTAATCAGTTCATGTGCCATGGTTTTGGAGGGCTGAAGAGTGAATGGAAGAAAGTAGGAACACTGAAGTAGGAACGCTGAACTTCAGGACCCTTTTGAAGTTTTTCCGTAGTTCAGCGTTCCGACTTCATTCTGCCCCGTTTCTTCAATTCAGTCCTCAGCACTTAATTAATATGCCTTTCTTGAATGATTTTCTTTGCCGCGCCGACCAGATACAAAGAACCCGCAACACAGATCAATCCGTCGGCCGGGGTATTTGCTACTGCTTCTTTTATCGCTTCATCAACACTCTCGGTTGGGATAACCACACCGTTTGATAGATAGGTAACGCTATTGAGCGTTTCAACCGGTGTCGCTCTGGGGTCATCAACTTTGGTTAAGATCAGGGTGTCGGGCAGCCCGAATAACGCCTCCGCCATGCGGGTCAAATTCTTATCATTCATGACCGCAAAGACCAGGGTCAGGTGACCCCGCCAGACTTCGCGAAGGTAATCAATCAGGGCGCTGATGCCGGCGCTGTTATGGGCACCATCCAATAAAAAAGCCGGCGTCGCGTTAATATATTCGAGCCGTCCGGCCCAACGGACTTCGCGCAATCCTTTCACAATCGCTTCGCGTAAAATCGAAAATCCACAATCGCTGAGCACCTCAGCAACTTCAATCGCGTTAGCCGCATTGTCCGCCTGATGACGACCGCGCAATCCAGAGAGCACACTCTTATAAGTATTTTTTGACGACTCATAATCAAAGACCACCGAGCCGAAATTATTCATCCTGATGTTGGTCGGAGGGTTGACATAAACCGGGGCGGCTTTCATTTGTATGCATCTTTTCGACAGTACATCATAAGCGTCTTCGTGGGCTTGTCGGCCAATCACCGGTTGCGCTCCTTCGACAATAATGGCGGCTTTCTCGAAAGCAATCTCTTCGATGGTTTCACCGAGAATTTTTTGATGGTCGTAATCAATCGCCGTAACGACTGAAACAATTCGTTCGGCGGCATTTGTCGCATCGAGCCGGCCGCCCAACCCCACTTCCAGAACCGCTAGTTCGACCCTCATTTCACAAAAATAAGAGATGGCGATTGCCGTTACCTGTTCAAAAAAAGTGGGCACGGTTTCCAGAATCTTTTCGGCAACCAGGGCTTCGGAGGTTGCGCGAATCAAGGTGGCGAATTTTGCAAAATCCTCGCGGCTGATCATTTGCCCATCAACTTTGATGCGCTCTTCGATATGGATTAAATGCGGCGATGTATAAAGTGCCGTGCGATAACCCGCGTAGCGCAGGATGGATTCAATCATGGCCGAGGTTGAGCCTTTGCCATTGGTCCCGGCGACGAGCACCGATTTGTAAGCGCGGTCAGGATAATCCAAGCGGTCGAGCACGGCGCGAATATTTTCGAGTCGAAATTTGGCGGCGAGTACCTCGTGCCCGAGTCCATATAGATAGGTTAAAGCCTCAGCGTAGTTCATAGGTTATCGGGTGTTGACTTGGGTTAAGAGATTGAGGGTAACGCTTCAACATCATTGCTCGGATGATGTCTCCAAATATTATGAACTTTTTTTAAACATAAAGTCGAAAGACTGAATAATAAAATCGCGTAACGCTTTGCGTTCAACAACGGCATCCAGCATCCCGTGTTCAAGCAAAAATTCCGAGCGTTGAAACCCTTGTGGCAGTTTTTGTCGAATCGTTTGTTCAATCACACGCGGCCCGGCAAAGCCTATTTGGGCTCCCGGTTCGGCAATGTTCAAATCGCCAAGCATGGCAAAACTGGCGGTCGTGCCGCCGGTTGTCGGGTCGGTCATCACCGAAACAAACGGCAAACCAGCTTCATCCATACGGGCAAGGCCCGCAGAGATTTTTGCCATCTGCATCAGCGAAATCACCCCTTCCTGCATGCGCATGCCGCCGGATGCTGAATAGATAACCAGCGCATTATTATTCGCCAAAGCTTTTTCAATGGCTCGGGCAATCTTTTCGCCCACTACTGAACCCACCGAACCGCCGACAAAATCCAGTTCCATGGAGCAAATTATCGTTGGATAATCGCCCACCTTGCCTTCGCCGGTAATCAACGCATCAAGCAAACCTGTACTGTCTTGCATGCTGGTCAACCGCTCGCTATAGGGCTTTTTATCAAGAAATTTCAGCGGGTCGCTCGACGCTATCATGGCATCGTGTTCAATCCATTTTTCGTCATCAAAGGTTAACCGCAACCGTTCAAGCGCGCCGATACGATGATGAAAATTGCATTTGGGGCACACACAAAGGTTTTCTTCAAACTCGCGTTTGAGTAAAAATTGCCCGCAACCTTCGCACTTTACAAAAACGCCTTCCGTCTTGACGTTGCGTTCTTCAGAAGACGGCGGGGTCGTTTTATTTTCGTCTTTTCTTCTAAACCAAGCCATATTGAAGTCATAAGGACTGAGCCTTGAAATCTGAGGGATGTAGGTCTTCACTCAGTCCTCAAGTCTCAATCCTCAGTCCTTTTTATTTCGCTTACTAAAATCGGTCATCTTTTCCGTGATACCGGCGCGTTTGTTAACCAGACGCGCCAGGATAAATAATAAATCCGACAAGCGGTTCAAATAGATAACGGCATTTGCATTTATTTCATCCTGCCCGGCTAAAGCAACGACCTGGCGTTCGGCGCGCCGCGCCACGGTTCGCGCCAGATGAAGCGTGGCGCCGGCCTGAGCGCCACCCGGCAGAATGAATTCCTTGAGCGGATCGAGTTGCGTCAAAAACCTATCGGACCATTCTTCAAGCGTGGCGATGAATTCATCGGTCAGGCGCGGAACTTCTAAATCAGAAGGGCTCGCCAAATCTCCACCTAGCGTGAACAAATTATTCTGGATATGGCCGCAAACTTCGTCGAGTTCCGGGTCTTGCAAATAGGTGCGCGCCAGTCCGATGACCGAGTTCAATTCATCCACATCACCATAGGCTGATACCCGCAAGCTTGCCTTGCTGACGCGCTGACCGCCGACGAGCGAAGTTTCGCCACCATCACCGGTCTTTGTATAAACCTTAGATATTCTCATCGTAATTAAAGACAGACGAGCATTGTAGGCATCGTTAGAATCCTTGTCAAAGAAGGTCAAAACGCGCGCGTCACTTGACAAAACCCCGGCTGAGCCTTTCTCTTATCATCTTGTTTCGTTTTGTTGAGGGATAAGGAATGGCGAAGACCAATATCGGAATCATCGGATTAGGGACCGTCGGCACAGGGGTGGTTAAACTTTTAAGTGACGACAAACGGTTCAAATTAAAATTAGCGGCGGTGCGCGATACGGATAAACCGCGTGACGTTGATTTAGCAAAAGTTCGCGTCACCGGCGACCCCTATGAAATCGTCAATGACCCGGAAGTCGAGATTGTCGTTGAAGTCGCCGGCGGCACCGAACCGTTTTATGAACTGACCAAACTTGCCATTACGCAAGGTAAACATATTGTCACGGCAAACAAAGAGTTGATTGCCAAACACGGCGCCGAGCTTTTCAACTTAGCCAAAAAGCACAATGTCACAATTATGTTTGAAGCGGCGGTTGGCGGCGGCATTCCGCTGATTTCAACCTTGCAACGCGGTTTGCAGGCCAATGAAATTCAAAGTGTTGCAGGGATATTAAACGGCACCACCAATTTCATCCTCACGCAAATGGAAGCCAAAGGTCAGAGCTTTCAAGAGGCGCTTGCCGATGCGCAAAGTTTAGGCTTCGCCGAAGCCGACCCGACCAATGATGTCAAAGGATTCGATGTCGCTTATAAAATCAGCATTCTGGCATCGCTCGCCTTCGGGCGTTTTGTCGAACCGCAAGCGGTCTTTCGCCAAGGCATCACGCGCATCACCGATTTGGATATTAAGACCGCGCAGGAATTCGGCTATCGCATTAAGATGATAGGTCTGGCACAGCGCAACGGCGACAAGTTGGATATGCGCGCCCATCCGATGCTTGTTCCATTGCATCATCTTCTCGCCTCTGTTGAAGGCGCCAACAATGCGATTTTCATCAGCGGCAGCGCCGTGGGCGAGGTCATGCTGGTCGGGCCAGGCGCAGGTCAAATGCCTACGGCAAGCGCTGTAGTTGGCGACATCATCAACCTGGCAAGCGCTTTGCAATTGCCGGATTTTGCGCCCTATTTTCAACCCATCATTGCCAGTAGTGAAATGCAACTCAGTTCAATTGATGAAGGCGAAAGCGCCTTTTATATTCGTCTTGAGACGACTGACACCCCCGGCGTGATTGGCAATTTAGGGCACGCGCTCGGCGGTCACAATGTAAGCCTGCATAGTCTGGTGCAGCGCGGCATTACCGAGGACGGAACCGCAACTATTATTTTTTTAACCCACAAGGCGAGCGAACGAAGCGTTTCAGGCGCCTTAAAAGAGATTGAAGCGCAGGCGACAACCAAACAGATTGGCGTGGCGCTCAGAGTATTTAAATAGGAAATAGGAATTAGAGTTTAGGTTTTAGTTGTACGTGTTTCGTAAATCCTCAACCCTATCTCCTATATCATGAAGCTTATGATTGTCTTGAAATTCGGCGGCACCTCTGTGAAGTCCGCAGCAAGAATTAAGAATGTAGCCAGCATCATTGCCAAAGCATCGGAGAGCGATCCGGTCGTTGTTGTGGTGTCCGCCATGGGCGATACAACAGATTATCTGGTGAAACTCAGTCAACAAATCAGCCGCGCGCCAAATAAACGCGAACTGGATATGTTGCTCGCAACCGGCGAGCAAATCTCAATTGCGCTGGTCGCCATGTCATTGAACGAGTTGGGCAAAAAAGCCATTTCGATGACTGGCGGGCAACTGGGCATCTTAACCGAGAGCGTTCACGCTTCGGCGCGCATTGTGGATATAAAGACCGAGGGCATTCAACACTACCTGGAGGCGGGTTACATTGTCGTCGCCGCCGGTTTTCAAGGCGTCACCGAGGCGGGCGAGGTCACGACGCTGGGGCGAGGTGGTTCCGATACGACGGCCGTGGCCTTGGCGGCGGCACTCAAGGCGCGCGTTTGTGACATCTACACGGATGTCAACGGAGTTTATACGACCGACCCCAATCTAGTGCCGACCGCTCGTCTACTGAAAGAGATCTCTTACGAAGAGATGTTGGAGATGGCTCGCGTCGGCGCGCAGGTCTTGCATCCACGGGCTGTCGAACTGGCCAGAAAACATCATTTGCCGGTGCGGGTCAGAAATACTTTTGACCCCGACGCCGAAGGAACGATTTTAAGAGGAGCAGATGAAATGGAGATATATCGCCCCGTGAGCGGCGTGACCGTTGATAGAAATCAAGCGCGAGTGGTCATCTTGAAAGTCCCCGATCAACCGGGCATCGCCGGAAAAATATTCGGCTCGCTGGCCGACCATCACATCAATGTAGATATGATTATTCAAGCCTTTCATCAACAGAGTTCGGTCAACGATATTACCTTTACGATTAAGGGCGATGATTTGGAAACCGCTCGAAAGGTTATGGAAGCGGTTAAAAATGAAATTGGCGCTGAAGATGTGCTGACTGATGAAGAGGTCGCAAAGGTATCTATTGTGGGCGCCAAGTTGATGGATACACCCGAAATTGCCGCGCGGATGTTCGGCGAGCTGGGGCTCAGTGGCATTAATATTAAAATGATATCAACTTCCGATATTCGCATCAGCTGTGTCATTAATGACCGGGATGCCGAAAAAGCCGTACGCCTGGTTCACGACCTCTTTCACCTTGACGATAGTGAGTAGTGTGCAATCTTAATTTTTGTTTTCCCATACCGATTTTGATAAGCTCGAATCAGCAGGAAGCTGACTATGAAAATTGCTTCAATTGACATTGGT
>JBIOWC010000171.1:0-3265 GCA_044868105.1 Blastocatellia bacterium | reverse complement strand
CCGGAACTATAGCCGCTATACCGGCCATAATTCGGAGCGCAATTATTGCGATAGGCGGTGCCGTAATACGCAGGATAATAATTACTGCTATAGACGATTCTGCGATTGCGGTGGTGGGCCAATGTCTCTGGAGCTAGTGCAATGAAACCAAAAATGAAAAGCAAGCTCATTACGAAAAGTTTTTTCATCATAAAACCTATCTCCTGAAAATTGATTTTAAATTTGGTGAGGGGTAATTAATTCGCAATCACTATGCCAGGCTCTGCATCTATTTTAAAGAGGGCGGCGAAGACCTATTCTACAGGCGCTTTGTATGGGCCGCAGGCTTTCTTAAAAAATTAGAAAATTCTCCTTCATATTCCATATCGGGTATTTTTCAAAGCGCGTAACCGAAATCGTATAACTGAAGACCCGTCTTGCCGGCTCACCTATATGGATATAGAATTTCGGCATCAGTGGATGAGCCACTTACATAAGTTTGAGATAAAAGCTCTCAGGGTTATCAACCTTCAACTTAAAGGAGTTACTCGGATGAATCGCATGCGTCTATTTTTTGTTGCTACGGCGATCACCGCCGTTGTCGTTTTATCGAACACGCCTCAGGTGAATGCAGATAAAACCGCTTCCTTAACTTTCAATAAAGATGTCGCGCCGATTTTCTTTAAAAATTGTGTGCCCTGTCACCGCACAGGCGAAATCGCGCCGATGTCATTGATTACTTACAAAGAGATTCGTCCGTGGGCGAAATCCATTCGCGAAAAAGTGATTGCCAAAGCCATGCCGCCCTGGCACGCCGACCCGGCGCATGGCACCTGGGCCAATGACCGACGCATGGCGCAAAAAGAGATTGATACCATTGTGCAATGGGTAGACGCGGGCGCCAAAGAAGGCAATCCGAAAGATTTGCCGCCGGTGCCGCAATTTGCCAAAGGCTGGCAAATCGGGGAACCGGATGTGGTTTTCCAGATGCCGGTTGAATTCACGGTTCCGGCCGAAGGCGCGGTACCCTATCAACACTTCAATGTGCCGACCAATTTCAAAGAAGATATGTACGTTGAAGCGATGGAAGCGCGTGCCGGTAATCTCGCCGTCGTGCACCACATCGTCATTTATGTGCGCGACCCCAATAAAAAGCGCGACCCGAAAAAGAAACTCGATTTAGGCGAAGATTTGCTGGGCGCGCTGTCGCCGGGTCAAACGCCGTTTATGGCCAAGCAAGGCATGGCGAAACTCATCAAAGCCGGTTCGGTTCTCGTCTTTCAGATGCATTACACACCCAACGGCACCGAGGCCAAAGACCGTTCAATTGTCGGTTTGAAATTCACCAAGAAACCCGTAGAGAAAGATAAAATCATTACCACAACCGCCGCCTTTGATATTAACTTTGTCATTCCGCCGAATGCCTCAAACCATCAGGTCGTTGGTTCTTATGAATTCGAGCAGGATTCGCATGTCATCAGTTTCAGCCCGCATATGCATCTGCGCGGCAAAGATATTCTCTACAAAGCGACCTACCCGGATGGGCGTTCGGAAATTCTGCTTTCCGTGCCGAAGTACGATTTCAACTGGCAGGTCTATTATTATCCGGCAAAACCTTTGGCCATGCCCAAAGGAACCAAGATTGATGTCATCGCGCATTTCGATAATTCGACAGCCAATAAATTAAACCCCGACCCTTCGCAAGCAGTCAGGTTCGGGCAGCAGACCTGGGACGAAATGATGAACGGCTTTTTCGACTATACGGTTGACGGCGCGGCAAAAGAAGCGCCGATGAGCGGCAAGAGCGCCAAGGCCGAGAACTAACCAACCAATCAACCGGCGTGATTTTGTAAAAGGGACAGGCCCGTAGACCTGTCCCTTTTTTTATAGTTTGAGGTTCCTTTTCACCAAGCGAGCGAGCCAATCGCTGACCTGCTTAAAGGCTGTGGGGCGCGGCGCCGCGTCGGGGAAACTTTGATAGACCACCGCGTGTTGCACGTCGCCGAGTTTAACAGTGAGCAGTTCGGAATAAAATCGCTGTCCCGGTTTTGCACCGCCATAAGTTTTTTCGAGCAGTAAAAATCCTGACCGGTTGATGAGGTTGGTGAAATCGGTCAACTGGCGCTGGGTGAGGCGCGCTTCTTTAGTAATTAAATCCTTCTCCGTCCAACAGGGGCGTTGCTCAATCCAGGTTTTACACTTTCTATCGGGGTCTTTGAAGTAAGAGACTTTGAGTTTCAGTCCGTCTAATTCAATCTTTCGATAGGCGGTTTCGGCCGCGTAATAAAAGCGCGCGTGAATGTCGGTATGCGGTTTTTGAGCGGTTGATTTGGGCGAAGCAAAAACTGTCGCAGGCACGAGGAGGCCTACCCAAACCCTAATGAATAATCGCGCGCGATTCCTTAGCCTTGCTTTCACCTTCACCATCTCCTGATGCCAATTTGCGAAATGACGGTTGCTTCAATTATTTTCCGAGCAAAAATAAAGGCTACCGCGACAGGTAGCCTGCTAATTCCCAAATCCTCTTTGGTGAATTTTAGTTGACGCCCATGTCGCCGCTCAAAACCAAGGTTCCCCATTCAATCTTCACGCCCGCTTTGCCTTTGTTATCGGCCAGCGAAATCGTAAAGTTCTCAACTGAACTGCCGGCGGTTGATTGTTTCAATGGCAATTCGGCGACATAGCCATCTTTCATGACGGGTAATCCCCAGATGCCGGTCTTGGGATGAAAACAGAGATGCCATTCGGTGTCGCTGACTTTCTTTGCCCACAGCGAATATTTGCCGGGCGCAACTTTGGTTCCCGCCACATCCAATTCAGCGGCCGTATCAATCTGCGTCGCCTGATTCTTTCCGAGTCTCCAAACCGTTCCGACGGGAGCGAGCGACAGCAGGTCTCGACCTTTCAATTCAGGGCGACCATAATCTATGGAAATCTTTTTGCCTTTAACGGTGGCTGAAGCGGTGCCCCGGTCGCCGCCTTGCGCACAAGCCATAATCGCTAAACACAATATTGCTATAACTGAGAATAGTCTGTTCAATTTCATTTCTTCCTCCGAAAAATTAAGTTGTTGCCTTGTTAAGCAAAATACTAGCTATACAACTTTGCCAATAGCAAGCAGGCTACAACTTTTTACAACTGCTCAGATTTATTTGGGCACATCGAGCGCCGGGTTCTTTGAAAAAAATCCGCTCGGCATCAATTTGAAGGTGGCTTTATGAACCGTCATCACGGGCCACTCTTCGGGACGCGGAATATGGGTGACACCGAGCGTGTACCACACCAC
>JBIOWC010000170.1:0-13190 GCA_044868105.1 Blastocatellia bacterium | reverse complement strand
GTAGTTATGTAGTGAGAGACCCTGCATATCCCAGCTCCACTGGTGATTCTGCCAGGCCTTCATGATGACTTCCGTCCATTCCGTCCATCGCGGTCCGTCGCCGCCCGGGCCGACGGCAATCTTGAGCATCGGCTGCTTGCCCTGCTGTGCCGGATTGTAGTTCCTGACAAAGCGACTGTAGCTCTTCAACTGGCCCAAATAATAGTCGGGCGTCATGTTGCCGCCGCAGTCCCAGCTTTCATTGCCGATGCCGAGGTAGGCGATTTTATATGGAGCGGGATGCCCGTTGGCGGCGCGTTCCTTGGCCAGCGTTGTCGGTTGCGCGGTGGTCAGATACTCCAGCCATTCGGCAGCTTCCTGCGGCGTACCCGAGCCGACGTTGACCGATAGATAAGCCTCGGCGCCGATCAGGTCAAGGAAGTCCATAATCTCGTGGGTTCCGAAAGTGTTCGGCTCGATCACACCGCCCCAGTTGGGATTGAGTGATACGACACGCTGAAGGCCGATGCCCTTGCGCCAGTGGTATTCGTCGGCGAAGCAGCCGCCCGGCCAGCGCACGTTCGGCACCTTGATCGCCTTAAGCGCGGCGACAACGTCATTGCGGATGCCGCGAGTATTTGGGATGGGAGAGCCGGCGCCGACCCATATTCCTTCATAAACGCCGTAGCCGAGATGCTCGGCGAACTGGCCGAAGATATTGCGGTCTATCTTCGCCCCGGCCTTAGACACGTCCACCGACAATTCAACCTTTTGTGCGGCCGCAAAGGGCGCAGTTAGAACCATAGTTATCAGAACGAAAATGGCAAGAAGTTTAGTACGCATGACAAGCGATTCCTTTCGGTCTTAGTCTTCCGACTCAATGCCGCGACCATTATTGAGAGCTTATTGAAAAAGTCTAGGAGCAAAGTCTTTCAGATCGCGCCGCCAGGTCTGCCACTCGTGGTCCGTACCCGGCGACTCGTAGTAGACGTGCTGAATCTTTGCCTCCAATAACGAGGTATGAAGTCGCTGAATCCCTGTGCGCATTCTCTCAGGCTCTACCGTCCCGACGCCCAGCCAGAGCAAACGGACTTTCTTGGCGAAGGCCGCAGGATCGGCAAAGACCCCATTGTGATCGGTCTTGGGATCAAGTTTCCGGTCGCCAAGCATCCCGCCCGCTCCACTGAACCCACCGATATAAGAAAAGAGGTCGAGATGATTCAGGGTGATCTGGAACGTCTGCATTCCTCCCATCGAAAGGCCGGCCATCGCCCGGTGATCGCGGTCAGCAATCGTTCGGTACGTCTTGTCAATGAAAGGAATCAGCGCCTGCGTCATATCCTCTTCAAACGCTGCCATCATTTCCTGCATCGCCTTCATCCGTTCGGGTGAACCGGCGGGAGGGCCGGTTAAAACGGGCGTCGTCTGGCCGGCACGCCGGGCGTAGCCGTAGGCCATCACAATGATCATGGGCTTGCACTTTCCTTCAGCGAGCAGATTATCGAGGATGAAGTTCGCGCGCCCCTGCCGAATCCATCCCGTCTCATCCTCGCCGCCGCCGTGCTGCAAGTAGAGTACAGGATAACGCGCCTTGGTCTGCGCATCATAATTCGGCGGCAGATAAACGAGCGCGTGCCGCCAACTGCCCGTCACCTTCGAGTTGTACCAGACTTCACGCACCTGGCCGTGCGGCACCTCTTGAATCGAATAATAGGTCGAGCCTGGCTCGGGAACCTCAACTGCACTTGCGTGCTTGCTTCCTCCAAAAAAGGATTGGCTGCCCGTGTCGCTCACTTCTGCGCCATCAACTACGAAATTGTAGTAATGCAAGCCGGGAACAAGTGTGGGCGTAGTGAACGTCCAAAATCCATCCGCCTGTTTCACCATCTCCTCTTTGGGACCGCTCCAAAAATTCACCCTGACCTTAGTGGCGTCGGGCGCTTTTACACGAAGCTGAACCCTGCCCGTACGATCAACGCGGGGATACTCTGCTCCCCAAACGTTAGTCGTAGCGGGCTGAAAATCATTGGCCTCTTGCGCGCAACATATACCCGCATAGAGGGCCCACCAAAGACTCGATAATACGAACATCAGTATTTTGAACCGTCGCATCTTTCTTCTCCTCCTTTATGACCTGTTCACGACTCAACTATATAAGACCCCGTCTTGCCCTGGATTTTGGGGTGCTGTCCTAAAGTCGTCGTGCTGTGTAAAAACCCGCGAAGCGGGTGATAGCCTAAAGCCCCGGGTGTCAGGGCCTAGCGAATCAAGATTCAAGCCCGTGAAACAGGCGACAGGAGCCAATTTCGTGTCGTCTATCGCCCGCTTCGCGGGCTTGGGACTGACCACGACCAACCTACCCAGGGTTGTCACCCTGGGCTTTAGGCTTGCCGCCCGCAAAGCGGGCTGATGAAAAAGCACCACCTTTTTAGGACATTACCGATGTTGACGCCGTTTGTTACTCGGTAGTTCTCCCCTGTGGCATCCTCCACTTGATTGGCCGCGGCTTGAGCAAACGCTTCCTTATGAATCCAGCGCGCGCAGTCCCGCTTCGATGACGCGGACGATTCGGTCAACGTCATAGACGCTGCCACGCCAGGGGCCGCCGCTCGCGTTCTGGAGCGCCGCCCATAATCTCGTGTCGGCGGGCAGAGCCGGGTCAGGCTGTAAGTCCGAGCGCGGCGCCCTCGCCGCTAACGTCGCGTCAGCCGGCGCGTAGTCGCCCGTCGCGTCCGCTTCAACCAGGTCAATGCTGCCCTCCAGTTTGACGGGGTCTATAACGACGCGAATCAGATCACCGTCGCGCACTTTGCCGATGGGGCCGTCGGCGAGGGCTTCCGGGCCGACGTGCCCGATGCACGGGCCGCTTGAGACGCCTGAGAAGCGCGCGTCCGTGATGAGCGCCACCCTGTCGGCATAGGGCATGTACTTGAGCGCCGAGGTAATCTGGTAAACCTCTTCCATCCCCGCGCCCATTGGCCCGCGGCAGATGAGCACGATCACCTCGCCGGGCTTGATGCAGTCGTCGCCCTGGCTCTTGATGGCGGCGATGGTGGCGCGCTCGGTCGTGAAGACGCGGGCCGGCCCTGTCAGGCGAAAGACCCCGTCGGCCGCAAACGCCGTGCGCGCGATGGCCGTGCTCTTGACAATTGCCCCCTCCGGGGCGAGGTTGCCTTTGATGTAAGAGATCGTGCTCGTGAGCCCTTTTTCCCTCGCACGCTCAGTCGGGCAGATGACCTCGTCGGGGTCAACGCCGTCGGCTTCCAGAAGACGTGCGCGCACAACCTTCCGCCTCTCGGACCCTTCCCACTCGTCGAGCACTTCGTCGAGGGTTTTACCAACAGCCGTGAGCGCCTTGCCGTCAATTAAACCGAGGCGGCGCAGGTGCAGCATCACTTCAGGGACGCCGCCTGCGAGAAAGACGCGCACGGTCGTGTGCGGCCCGTTCGGCAGCGCTTCGACGAGGCGCGGCACGCGGCGGTTCACGCCGACCCATTCGTCAATCGTCGGTGGCTCAAGCCCCGCCGCGTGCGCCACTGCCGGCAGATGCAGCAGCAGATTCGTCGAGCCGCCGAAGGCCGCATGTACGGCCATCGCATTGCGAACGGCGACGTCGGTGACGAGGTCGCGTGTGGTGATGCCAAGTTCTTTCTGCCGCAGTACGGCATGCGCCGACCGGCGCGCGGCGTCGAGCCACACGGGTTGGCCCGAAGGCGCGAGCGCGCTGTGCGGGACGGCGAGCCCGAGCGCCTCAGCGACGACCTGTGAAGTGGCCGCCGTCCCCAGAAACTGACAGCCGCCGCCCGGCGAGGCGCAGGCGCGACAGCCGATATCCGCGGCCTCTTCGAGGGTGATCAGCTGGTTGGCGAAACGCGCCCCGATGGTCTGCGCGCGCCCGGCGTCTTCGCCGTCGCTCGCGGGCAGCGTCACGCCACCGGGGACCAGCACGGCGGGACAGTCGGGCACGCCCGCAAGCGCGAGCATCATTGCCGGCAGCCCTTTGTCACAGGTCGCCACGCCAATCACGGCTTGTCTGGTGGGCAGTGAACGGATCAAGCGACGCAAGACTATCGCTGCGTCATTGCGATAAGGGAGGCTGTCGAACATGCCTGTCGTCCCTTGCGTCCGGCCGTCGCAGGGGTCTGTGCAGAAACCGGCGAAAGGGATGCAGCCTTGCCGGCTTAACTCTTCGGCTGCGGCTTGCATCAGCAATCCGACTTCGTAATGTCCCGTGTGATAGCCGAGCGCGAGGGGCGTGCCGTCGGGCAGGCGAATTCCGCCCTGGGTGCTCAGAATCAGCACTTCGGGGCGTCGTAGATGCGCCGGGTTCCAACCCATTCCAACATCCTGCGTCCAGCCGAAGATGTCGCCGCTGGGACGGACGGTAAGGTCTTCCGCCGTGATGGGCAGTTGTCCGCGCGGCCCCGGCGAAGCGGTGACGATCCGACAAACATTTTCGACATCCGAGTCGAAGATCGTTCCGGGGCTCGACGCCCGGCTACCTTCCGAATCTCTCGACATTAATTACCCCCTGCTGCAAAGTAACCATCAGAATTCTGCTGCGCGCGCTGCAAGCGACCACGTTGATAGACCGCCCCAGCCATTCCTTGATTATCTCGGCAGAGCGGCTCTCTGCTTTGCGAGTTCAGTCTTAAAGGCTTGTTCTTTGTCAGCCACATACTTCTTGTAGCCTTCAGGATCAACGAAGACTGAAGGCGCGCCATCCTTCAGCCGCGCGTATTTCGCTTCCATATCGAAGTAATTGCCATGCGCGCCGAGAAAGATATCGCACGGCAAGGATTTCAGGACGCGGAACATCTTTTCGTAATCCGCCGCAATCTGCGGATAGGCGGTGTTGTTCACCAGCCGGTAGCCCGGATTTACGTTAGGGCTGCCGATGACCACAACGTTGTAGGTCTTCCCGGCCTCCTGCACCTTCATCGTCCAGGTGGTGCAACCCTTGGTGTGGCCGGGCGTGAGATGCGCCACCAGGGTGGTACCTCCTAACTTGACCTCATCGCCGTCGTGGAGCACGCGATCCACCTTGGTAGGGGTGTAGCGGGCTGTCGGCTCGTTGCCATACTGAAAGTCCGTCTTGCCGCCCGACTCAACAACCGGCACGTCGGCGTCCATGACCATGTACTTCGCGCCGGTCAGCTTCTTAATAGTATCGCTGGCGGCGTTGTGATCCCAGTGCGCGTGGCTAATGAGAAGAATCTTAATGTCAGTGAACTTGAACCCGAGCCTCTCCACGCTGGCGCGGATCAGCGGGACGTTCTCCTCTAGATCACTGTTAATCAGGATGTGTCCCTGCGGCGTCGTGATGAGATAGTTGGCGAGGCCTCTGCTGCCAACATAGTAGAGGTTCCCCGCAATTCTGAACGGCGGAAATGGTTCGGTCCAATCCCCATTCGTCTGGGCATACAAGGCGCCAGGGGTTGGCAATCTGCTTTCATTGACCTTGTATCCCAGGATCGAGAGCATCGCCGCCGCGTAACGTTTTCCAAACTGCCGGTAACCGTCCGCAGTGAAATGAAGGTGATCGGCATTACAGGGCAAACCCGCCGAAGAGATGACGTGGGAATTGGCAAGCGTTTCCGGCAGTCTCTTGATGATTTCATTCGCGCTTGCCTTTTCGCCTCCCTGATCGGCATTGACCACTTCGCCCGCAAGCAGCGGTACGGATTCGGGCTTGAGATGCAAATCTTTCATCAGGTTGTCATAGACGACCTTGACCTTCTTGGGCCAGTCCTTATCTTCGGCATTCGACTCTCCCTGATGCAGCAGGATTCCTTTGATCACCCCCTTCTGCTGGGCAATTTTCGCCAGCTCAATCATGTAGGCGTAAGGATTACCGCCGTATTCATCGGCAATTTTGACTTTCCAGGCATCAGCCGTCGCCAGGTATTCCTGGTAACTGTCCTTATCCCACAACTCGATCTTCGTGCCGGAAACGCTGACCTTGACCACGCCGATTCTGATCTGTTTCGGAAGATTGGCGACCATCGTTTTGCCAAAGGAATCAACCAGGGAAATACCTCTCGTTCGACGAGTCAAAGGAGGGACGGCCCTGTACCATTGGCCCCCCATCCGACCACGGTCGGGATCATCAAAATCCGCCAGCACCTGAAAGCGGTTATCAACCGTGCGATCCGGCTCTTCGATTCGCCCTATGCCCTCCATGTTTGATTGCCCAAAGCACAGAAAGATGTAGAAATTCGGGTCGGGATGTAAAGCTTGTGGTTGTCCTTGCGTTTTTGTGGGTGCAGGCGTTGCATACGACGCGCTGAGGTTCACAGTCATCTCCTTCAGCGGCCTGTCTTCCGCGTCGAGAAACCGCGCGCAAAAATCCGTGGCCCCGCCGCCGTTAACAATCGCGGCCCGCACGACGTTTGGCCCCTTGCTGAGCGTGAGTCGCTGGGAGACCCCATCGTCAATGACGCTCTGGCGATCGCCATAGATACCGATGACCTCTTTGCCATTGACCCACCACACCGACGCCGCGTTGGAGCCGATAGACAGCCGCACGTCACGCATTTCGTGGGGGCAGTTGATGACCGTTACTGCCCAGAACAGCACATCGGAAGTCTTCTTGCCCTGCGCGCGGGCGAAGTGAAAGAGGTTGACGTTATAGTTCACGGTGTCCACCGCATGCCAGGCGAGTTCCGTGCCGCTGACGGTCACCTTGTCGCCATCGCGAGGGATGACGGTGAACTGATCGGGAAAATACTCCTTCTTGACCGCCCCCTGAACGGCGCTGTCCGTGAGTCCACTCGCGCCAATCGGCTCCAGCAAAAGCCAGCGCTGAATGAAGCCCTCGGCATTGGGCGCCTTTTCCGGTGAGGCGGGCTTCGATAATGTAGAAGCCGGTATCTGAGCCCCAATGTCCGCGGTGGCGGCAAGCGCCGAAACCGTGATTGCGGCGACGAACGCGATATGTTTAATGAAGTGCATATTCATAAAAGTTCCCGGGTAATACCATCTTTGGGTTTACGGGGTTTTGAGCAGCCAACGCTGTTTCTCGCCCTGAGAGTCGAACCTGGCGAGGGTAGCGAAACTGCTGCCCACCGCCGATAGAACAAACGGCTTTTTCGAGTTGGGCACCGCCTTAGGGCTAATTCGCCAGCTGCCGTCCGCAAGCTGGTCGAAACGCCAGAGTTGTTCGGGGCCTGCGGTAAAAGCGGGCAACCCGACAAGCTCCGCACCCTCGGTCGCCGCCAATGTCCGATTTGTTCCGGCAATGGTGACCTTGAAATAGGGCGAGCCGAGGTAGCCGCCCGCGCTCGTGACTGGCTCAATTGTCCACTTCTGCTGCGCCTGGCACATGTAGTTGGCCAGGCGAACGTCAAGGTTACCCGCTGGCCATTTCGTCGAAACCTCCGCGACATCTTGTACGGGGATTGGTTTGCCGGTGCCTGCAAAGATTCCACCTCCAGTACCGGGCGCGCCTGCATTACCACCGGGTGCACCTGGTGGGCCGCCGGGCGCTCCTGGCGGCGGCCCGCGTCTTGCGGGCCTGCCGCCAACGGGAAAGCCTTCGACGGCAAGCTCAAGCACAGTGCCTGTGCGCAGGGATTCGATCTGGTAGGTGCCGCCCTTCAGGTTCTCACCGGCGACGGGCCAACCATCTTTCCAAAGCAACGGGCGAATGTCGAGCACGCTGGCCCCGCCCAAGTCCAGGTCGGCTTCGTAGTGAAGTGAAAATCTCTGCACGCCATCGCCGAGATCGAACAGGCCGAAGTGACCGGGGCCGATCACACGTCCAGATGACCCGACAAAAAGCTTGCCGCCGCCCTGAAGCATGTCTATGCCGATATTGTCCAGGAAGGGACCCGTGACCTTCCTCGCGCGACCAACGCGAATGTTATAGCCCGAGTCGGCGCCCCGGCAACAGCTGCCGTGCGTGACCAGCAGATAATACCAACCGTCGTGATAAATCATGATCGAGGCTTCGCTGTTGATCGCAATGTTGCGGGGCTTTTCATTGGGGTTGAGGCGCTTGCCCGTTTTGGGATCAAGCTCCACCAGCCGGATGTAGCCGAAATAGGAGCCGTAGGTGAGCCACAGCCTCCTGGTATTGGGGTCGAGAAAGACGCCCGGATCAATTGCATTGCAGTCCTCGACGCCGTCGGAGGAGGCCACCACGCCGCCCTCTTCCCATTGGTAATCAGGCGAAGCCGGATCGAGAGTCTTGTTCGTGAGCAGGTTGATGTCCGCCTTCGTCGGCCCGCTGTTGGCGGCGATATACAGAAAGTATCGGTCACCGAGGTGAATCACGTCCGGGGCCAAGCCGCGCCGCGGAAGCCGCACGCCTTGCCGCCACGTCCAGCCATCATCGGAGACGAGCGAAGAACCGCCCGTGCCGTAGGTGTAGAACTTGCCGTCGCAGAGAATGACGGTGGAAGGATCATGAATTCCAATTTGGCCTTCGAGCGCGAATACCGATGAGTCAGGGATGAAGACGGCTGCCACCAGAATTAAGATGGCTGTCACCAGGATGTTTTTCATAGGATTTGTGTTAGTTGAAAAAATTGCGCCCCATCGGGTCATAGCCGTTACCGACGGCCTTTATCAATCTGATAGCCTTACTTACAGGTGTTCCCGAAGCAAAGATTCTTGCTGAAAAATGGCATCACATTATTCTGGAAACGAACGGCCATCGCGCTGGTATGCGTGCCTTGATACACTTCAAAGCGGTTAGCGATTCCGTACTTATCGAGCACATCATGCAGCTTGCCCGTATCAATACGTAATCCGTCCTTATCACCTACGTCTATCGAAATCGCACGATACCGGCGGAGGTTGCCGATGTATTGATCAATGAACGCCAGCGGGGCGTTCGCCGCCCATTTCGCCAGGACATCGGGCTGTGGCTGACCATCTTTGACAGGCAAATCAAGGTAAAGCGGTGGGTTCTTCGGATTGGGTGACCAGGCAGCGCCGCTAGCTAACTGCGCACGGGCCATGAACGGCAGCTTGGCCGAATCTTCGGGTGTCTTCACCGCCTCCAGCGCCTTCTCTATTTCTGCATTCACCGGCCCGGCTTGCCGGGGAGATAAGCAACAGGGACTCATGATGTACAGGCTGCCGAACACATCCGCATGCTTCATGCCGATGCGCGTCGCGCCATACCCTCCCATCGAATGTCCCACCAGGCCACGCGCCAGCCGGTTTGGAATCGTCCGGTAATGCGCGTCAATGTAGGCGACCACATCGCGCGAAATAAACGTTTCGAAATCTCCGGTAGTCACTGAACTCGAATACATCGAGCCGTTATGAAGGGTCTTGGAATCGGGCAGCACGACAATCATCTCTTTAGCGCCCTGGGCGAAAGCCCCCTCGATGGTTTGCGGCACATGAATTTCTTTACTCCATTGTTCAGCGCCGATGGAATAACCGTGCAAGGCATAGACGACCGGGTAACGCCGCGACTTTTCCTTGGTGTAGCTTGGCGGCAGAAATACCATCACGTCGCGGTCAACGGCATCGCCCTCCAGATTGCCCTCAAGGGCCGTCCCGTGAATTTTAATGCGTTCGACCGTCACAGACTTCGCACCGGGCACCACCGCAGGCACTTCGGTTTGCACCTGTGCCAGCAACGGCAAGGCGAGCGCAACGATGCTCATCAACATGATGGGGCGAAAGAATTTGGTAAGGGTCATCTTTTTCTCTCTTGAAAACTAAGGTGCGGCGGAGAATTCATGCTCGCGATATTCAAAGTAGTCGAAATCAGCCGGGCACCCGGTGCCGGCCGTGTCCTGACAGCACATCCCGACAAACGCCCCGGTGAAATTCGGCGGCCCCGGCGGGCCCGCCTCGTCGGACAGTATACTGGCGTCGAACTGTTCCGGCAGCCACTGCCACTCGTCGCCGTCCACGCGAAAGGCGAAGCGCAGCCGTTCGTAATCTACCTCTACCCGCAGATGCACGGGCACCGCAGCGGCGATGGGAATCGGCGCGGTGAACATGTCCGGCAACTCCGGGTGACAGGTCATCACGCGGAGGTGTTTGCCGATGACCTCATCCGTAGAGATGTACAGGTAATGGAACTTGGCGCCGTTGTAGTAGCAGATCAGCCCGGCCTGTTGCTGGTAGTGTTGCGGCTCGAATTCGACGACCGTTGCGGCGCTGTAGCAGGGCGCTTGTTGTCGCCGCGCGACCAGCGCCTGGCGAAACAGGCTGCCGGTGGTCTCGCGCCCAAACAGGCGCAGGTAACCGGGCCGCGCCGTCAGGCTGAACAACTCGTCCGGCCACGGCGAACGCAGCCATTGAAATTCAAGGGGGAGCGTTGGGCCGTCGAAATCCTCGCGCGTCGGCGCGGGCGGAAACGGGTGCGGCGGCAACTCCGGCGCGGGAGTTTCGCGCTGCGGGAAAGCGTCGCGGCTTTCCGTATATAACCAATCGTCCGCACCCCACACCATGCGTTGAATAGCGGTCTCGCGCCCGAGCGTACAGCGCCCGCGATTGCGGAGCGGACGACCGCAGAGGTAGACCATATAGGTCTCGCCGTGCTGCGTCTCGACGAGATCGGCGTGCCCTGCGCGTTGCAGTTCCGCGTCCGGGCGATTGCGCGCTGTCAGAATGTATGTGTCCGGGTGCAGCTCATAGGGCCCCAGCAACGAGCGCGACCGCGCCATCGTCACTGCGTGCCCCCAGCCCGTGCCACCCTCAGCCGTGATCAGGTAATAATAACCGTTGCGCTTGTACAGGTGCGGCGCTTCGGTAAAGCCGATGGCTGTCCCTGTGAAGATGGTGTGCCGTTCGCCGATCAATTGACGTTTGGCGGGCGAGTACTCTTGCAGCACGATGCCGCCGAAACGGTTCTTGCCCGGCCGATGATCCCAGAGCATGTTCACCAGATATTTTCGCCCGTCCGTATCGTGAAACAGCGACGGGTCAAAGCCGCTGCTGTTTAGATAGACCGCGTCCGACCACTCGCTGTCAATTATCAAAGAGGTCGCGAGGTAGTTGTGCATGTCGCGCAGCCCGGCGCCGACGCTGCCCGGCTGCGACGTGCGCCCGTAGCGTTTGACGTCTGTATAAACCAAATAGAACAACCCGCCGTCATACGTCAGGCAGGGCGCCCACACGCCGCAGGAGTCCGGGTCGCCCAACATATTCAACTGACTGGGACGGTGGAGTGGGCGGGTCAGCAGACGCCAATGCACGAGGTCGCGCGAATGATGAATCTGCACGCCGGGAAACCATTCAAACGTTGAGGTGGCGATGTAGTAATCGTCGCCGACGCGCACAATCGAAGGGTCGGGATTGAACCCGCGCAAGATGGGGTTTTGGATCATGGTAACTGAGTTGCTCATCGCACTTTCCTTCTCAAACCTCGACCGCTTCGGCCACCTTCACATCCGCCTTCACTACGGTCCACAAGATCACTGCACCAATGACATCAAGCAAGCCAAGGCAAATGAAGAAAGGTGTGTAGCCGATCTTCAGCACCAGCGCGCCGATCAGCAGCGAAAAGATCAGCAGCCCGGCGTTGCCGAGCGTGCCCGCCATCCCCGCGACCGTTGCCACTTCGTTCTTCTTGAATAAATCCGAAGACATCGTGATCACCGTCACGGACAAAGTTTGGTGGGCGAAGCCGGCGAGGCTGAGCAGCGCAATCGCCGCATACGGACTTTCGACAAAGCCGACAAAGCCGACGCCGAGCATCATGACGGCGCCGAGCGTGAAGGCCGCGCGCCGCGCGTTGATGAGGTTGATATGCCAATACTTTTGCAGCCACAAACTGAACGTTCCGCCGAACAAGCAGCCAATGTCGGCCGCCAGAAACGGCAGCCACGCAAAGAGGGCAATCTGTTTCAAATCCCAACCGCGCGTCTGCGACAGGTAGAGCGGCATCCAGAAGGTCAGCGTCCCCCAGGTCGGGTCGGCCAAGAATCGCGGCAGCGCGATGCCCCAGAAGTTCCGTCGCTTGAGCAGCGACAGCACCGCAGGGCGCGTCCCATCGTGCCGCAAATGCTTCTCCTGCCCGGCGGCGATGTAGTCGAACTCCGCCGGCGAGAGCGCCGGATGACGCTCGGGCGGGTGATAGAGCCACAGCCAAACGGCTACCCAAACCAGACCCAGCGCCCCGGTCAGCACGAAAGCCGACTGCCAGTTATATTGCAAGATCGCCCAGGCGACGAGGGGCGGCGCCAGCATCGAGCCGAACGACGCGCCGATATTGTAGACGCCCCCGGCCAGCCCGCGCTCTTTGGCCGGGAACCACTCCGCCGTCGCCTTCATCCCCGCAGGGTTCGCCGAGCCTTCGGCTAGCCCCAGCAACCCGCGCAGACCGGCCAGCACTTGCCAGTTGTGCGCCAGTCCGTGCCCCATGCTGATGAGCGACCAGGCGATGGCGAAGATTGCATAGCCGCGCTTGAGCCCGACCACGTCGAGCATGTAGCCGCAGAGCGGTTGCAGCATGATCGCGCCCTGGAATGTGCCGACCACCCACGAATACTGCTGCGTGTCGATGTGCAGATCTTGCATCAGCGTCGGCGCGGCGACCGAGAGCGTGCTGCGCGTCAGGTAGTTGATGATCGAGCCGAGCATAATCAACCCGATCATCCACCACCGGAGTCCTCTTACTTTAGCCATTGCTCACCGAGTCCCTTACTTTGCCTAGCGTTGTGAATCCTGATTACCTCCCCTCGCCTTATCGAAAGACTCGCCGTGCTCACTCACCCAGGTTGCATATTCGTTTCGCGGAGTTGTCGTGTCAAACGGGCAAGGTGACTCAGCATAATCGGCGGTCGTCTAGAAGTTCAACCCGGTGCTGAAAAAATGGTGAGCCCGCGGCTGTGGCCGCAATGCTCACCATCCATATCAATTGACTCCTGGCTGACGACTGCCGCCAGTCTTTGATTCGCTTCCGTAGCTCAGAAGGAATACTTCAGTCCCAGTTGAATCTGCCGCATCGGGATGGCCGTTGAGCTGATGACCCCGAAGCCCTGATGCGCGGCGTTGGCGGGCGCCCCCGGAAATGCTGCCCCCGCCAGGATGTTGCCGTTGGGCGCACCCCACGAAGGGTGGTTGAAGACGTTGAACGCTTCCAGCCGAAACTGTAGGGCATGGTGTTCGCTGTAAGGCATGGCAAAATTCTTGGCCAGCGCCATATCGATCGACTGGAAATGTGGTGTGAGCATGGTGTTCCGCCCGACATTGCCGAAAGTCCCCTGGGGCGACACCACGAATGAAGCGGGATCGAA
>JBIOWC010000169.1:0-6874 GCA_044868105.1 Blastocatellia bacterium | reverse complement strand
CGAGACGACGAGTTTCCATAGCTGATGGTGAATCTGCTGATGGAGCTAACTTTGACCTTTTCCTTGGTGGAGCGATTTCTGGAAAGATCGTTGATATTGACGGAGAGCCAGTCGTCAATGAATGGGTTAAGTTATATGTGGTTTATGATAACCATGTTGATGGTCAAGCGTACTGGTTGAACGACCGGGTGAGGAATGATGAAGATGAGCCATTCTGGTTGAATCAGAATGCTGAAACCGACGCGCAGGGAAACTATCGCCTTTACGGTATTCCGGCAGGGCGTTATCGGGTTGCTGCGGGAGTAAATTTAGCCAAGAAGAGATGGAAAAGCCCTGAGAAAGGCGGTAGCGCATCTTTCGGTTTCATCATGGTTGGTGGCCATCGCTGCTATGAGGAAACCTTTTATGGAAATGTGAGAGACCGAGCAAAAGCTAAAATAATTGAGATTTCTTTAGCTAAAGAACTACAGGGAATTGATATTCGGATGCCTGATAAAGGGTTGCCCGTTTATAACGTAAGCGGACGAATTATCGAAGAAGAGACTGGCAAACCCCGCAGTGGTTGTAATGTTTTAATCGAAAGTTTGAATGGCGGAGGCTATGTTACACACAAACTTACTGATGAAAACGGAGGTTTTGAAATCGGTGGCTTACTGAAAGGGCGATATTTCGTCGATACCTACTTGGATGACAAAATTGAACTGGTCACCGATAGAGTGGATTTTGAAATTAAAGATGAGAATGTGACGGGGTTGGAAATCAAAGCTCGACCCGGATTGACGATGACCGGATCAATCGTGATTGAAGACGGGAATACCCGGCAAGCAATAGAGAAATTGTCTCAATTGGGGTTCAGGGTTAGTAGCAGCAAAATTCTCATGGGTAGAAAAGCCATCATCAACAGTGATGGCAATTTTACATTTACCGGCTTGTATAAAGGAACCTTGAGTTTTGAGTCATTGCCTAAACACTTTTCTTTAGTTCGGGTTGAACATCCGAACGCTCGGTATAAATTGATCATTCCATCTTATGGAAAATGGCTCGTTGAAATGGCCGATGAAGATTTAACAGGAGTTCGTATCGTGCTCACCTACAAGAGCGGAGCCGTCAAAGGACGCGTCAATATCATTTATGGAAGACTCCCGCTGGGGATGATATTGAGGGCTTCAATCTACCGCCAATGCGAAACCGGGAGTTGGAGCACCGAAGAAGGAGTTGATGCCAACGGGAATTTCCAAATCGAAGGGTTAGAGCCTGGTGAATATGGAATTTCTATCCGTTGGAGTATGCCTCGGATCAATATAGGCCCAATATTAGGAGGTGGAATGAATGGTTTAACTGAAAGTCAAAGGGTGAAAGTAACAACAGACAGCGAAGTGGATGTCACATTTACAATCAACGCCAGCGAATTAAACAAGCAAGGGTGAACAAAACGACTGTTAGTTGAAAAGTTATTTGCTATAAGCCGCAGTCTCAAAATCACAAAGCGAAACGCGAAAGAAGCGCGACAATTTTTAGATTTGCCTTTTCACCTCACCGCAAGTCTTGTTTTTCCGGCATTCGGGGAGGGAACTCTTCGTTGTTTAATTGCGGTTCATAAGGTTGGTCAACCACCGAGGGAAAGCTTTCCTTCAGCTCGCCGTATCGCTGGTCTTCGCGCAGTTGCTTACGGGTCTCAATCGTGGTTTTCAGGCGGCGGACAAAGATGGTTAAAATTATAAGCGTTAATATGCCGATGATACCGAATACCGATAACATGATGATGATGTTCTGAATTTCTTGACTCATACCGCGCTCTCCGTACTCCAGTTGCCATATCGCCAATTCGTCAAAATCAGGAAACGCTTGGCAATCTTTATCTTAGTCGAAATCCGAAAGCCGCAGCAAATGTCGGCCAGCCCTTCACCGCAACTTGGAAAACTAACCGGTAATGGGTGAGATTGAAATTAGGGGCATGAATTTTTTCTCGGTAAAAGAACGGCGGTCGGTTGTCAGGGACAAGGTTATCTTCTGATTAGGCGGAAAAGACGGATGGCGATTTATCCGCCCCAGCCGATGGCGCTTTATCCGCTTTTTCCGCCTAATCTGGAGATAACTTTTTACTTGTCCAGAGATCACTGTTTACTGGTCGTTGGGCGGGACCTTACTTGTTTAGCGCCAACCGCTGGCCAACCTATTTCAAACTGACCCACTACTAACTAACCGTTTGTCACCTCTACCGGTCCTGCGACGTTAAGCGCCTGAAAGACCACAAAGTAAGGGTGAAATCATCGGTTTTTAATTCGACGACGCTTTGTCAGCAGGAATTTTTATGGTTACAATCCGCAATCTCTAAATCAATTCACAGAGCGAAACGCGAATGACTGAAAACCAACTCACCGTGCGTGCCGTGCGAACCGCAAAAGAAGCGCGACAATTTTTAGATTTGCCTTACGAGCTATACCGCAATCATCCGTACTGGGTGCCGCCGCTACGTATGGCGCAGAAAGATATTCTCGATACCCAAAAACATCCGTTCTATAAAACCGCCGACGTGGAAAAGTTTCTGGCCTTTCGCGGCGACCAAGTTGTCGGACGGGTGATGGCCATCGTCAACCACACCTCTAACGAGTATCACAAGGAACACGCCGGACACTTCGGGTTTTTTGAATGCATCAATGACCTAGCCGTCGCGCGCGTCTTGTTGGACGCGGCGCGCGAGTGGCTCGGCGACCGCGCCATGGAGGTGATGCGCGGCCCCTTTAACCCGTCGTCAAATTATGAGTGCGCTTTGCTCGTCAAAGGCTTCGATAGTCTCCCGACCGTGATGATGACCTATAACTTTGAATACTACGCGCAACTCTTTGAGCAGTATGGATTCAAAAAAGCCATGGATATGTTTGCTTACAATATCGGCGTAAAGGTTTTTAACTATTCGGAAAAACTGAGTCGGGTAGCCGAGCGGTTAAAGAGCAAATATCACATCCAGATACGCACCATCAATTTGAAAAATTTTGCCGGCGAGGTTGAAACCTTTAGACAAATTTACAATGACGCGTGGAGCGACAACTGGGGTTTTGTTCCGGTCACCGACGAAGAGTTCACGCATATTGCCAAAGATATGAAGCAGATTGTTGACCCCGATGTTATTTTCGTTGCCGAACAACTTGACGAAGCGACCGGAAAATTAAGACCCATCGGATTTTTTCTGGCTATCCCGGATATCAATCGGGCTTTGAAAAAAGTCACAGACGGTCGGCTGCTGCCCTTTGGTTTGCTTAAACTGCTCTGGCATTCGCGCAAGATTGATTACATTCGTATTGTGACTATGGGGGTCGTCAAAGAGCATCAGAATCTGGGGGTTGCCGCAGTCTTTTATGATGCGATTTATAAAGAAGCAGCAAATGTCGGGAAATACCCCAACGGCGAAATGAGCTGGGTTTTAGAGAATAACTTGATGATGAACCGTTCGGCTGAACTCATCGGCGGCACCGTCTCAAAAGTCTATCGCATATACGAGATACCCATCGGCAATTAAGAGCGTTCAACTCTGTGTGCTATGATGTCACGGGGCTAGAGAAAGGCGAAAAAATGGCGAGAAGAATATTTGCGGTGTTACTGGTGCTCATCTTAGCGGCCGGCGGATTTTACATTTACAAATACGGCTTCAAAGTTCCTTCTGTTTTTTCTTCATCTGAAGATGAAGAGACCACGCGGCGTGTGAAATCGGCCTTTGCCATGTCGAAACGGATGTCGGGTTACAATTTTGAGGTGACGACCAGCGGCGGGGTAGTTGCGCTCGCCGGCCAGCTGCCGTCCGAAGGGTTGAAATCGCTGGCCGGTGAAATCGCCCGCGATACCAAAGGCGTGAAGGAGGTCAATAATCAGATTGCCGTTGACCCCAGTGTGCAACCGGCATCGGAAAATGCCCATGTTGCCGATTTGGAAATTCGCGCCGCCATCCTTGAATCATTTGCCAAAAGCCCCGAACTCGGTGGCAAACAGATTGATGTGAAGGTAGAGAATCGCACGGTCACGCTTTCCGGTTCGGTGGAAACGCAAAACCAGCGCAACGGCGCAGAACAGGCGGCCAGAGCTGTTGACGGGGTAGCGGCCATTGCCAATGAATTGAAAGTCACCAATCCGCAAGCCGTTGCTGAACCGACTCCGCCAACCACTCAACAAAAAGACGGGACGGCCGATTTGGCCAAACAGGTTGAATTTGAACTCTATCGCACAGGCGCCTTCGATACCTTAACGATGAAGGTGACGGCGACCGGCGATACGGTTACGCTATCGGGAAGCGTGCGTTCAACGGCCGAGAAGATACTCGCCGAAAAGATTACCCAAACGCTGTCGGGCGTTACCAAAGTCGTGAACGAATTAGCGGTCGCGCCCGCGCCCCCGCGAATCAGTGAACCGAAGCCGAAAACCAACCCTTCGAGACAATAAGTATTTGAAGCGGATTTTTTGCGGAACGACATGGCACAACAAGCGGAACGGGTAAAAAAGCGTTATCAACTTGAACTCAGCGCCACGCGCATCTTTCAAAGTCTCCGGCTGCCGCCGAATCAAAAATATTTCGTTCTGACCCTGACTATTGCCATTGCCTGCGGACTGACAGCGGTTTTATATCACCTGCTGATTAAATTGGTCTCAGCCAATCTGATTGAACGCGCCACCCAAATTCAAGGCACCTCGCGCATCGTCTGGACCCTGGCGATCACCACCGGCGGGGGACTTATTGCCGGATTACTGCTGCATTACTTTGCGCCGAATGCGCGGGGCAGCGGCATTCCGCAGGTCAAAGTCGCTTACACGATGGAGTATGGTCGCGTGCCGCTTCGCGGGGCTCTCTGGAAAGCGATTATCTCGGCCTTGTGCGTGGGTTCAGGGGCCTCGCTTGGACGCGAAGGCCCAACGGTGCAAATCTGCGCGGCCATCTCGAATGCTATCTCCAGACTGTTTTCCGTGCCGCGACGCATTCAAATGAATCAAACGCCGGTCGCCTCAGCCGCGGCGCTGGCCGCGGCCTTCAACGCGCCGCTTTCGGCGGTGACCTTTGCGATTGAAGAGATCATTGGCGATCTCAATCAGAAACTGGCGGCTTCGATTGTCATTGCTGCGGTCATCGCCTCGACCATTGAACGCTGGATTCTCGGCGTGCACCCGCTCTTTTCGGGAGCCAATGTTTATGTCCTCAATCGCCCGCTCGAACTATTAGCTTACGCCGCGTTAGGTATAGCGGCAGGCGTTGTGGGGGTCGTTTTCTCGAAGTTGATTCTTTTCCTGCGCATGTTTTTTCGTGACCGGGTAAACATCCCCATCTGGTCAAAGCCGGCGCTGGGCGGCGCGATTATCGGGGCGATTGGCATCTGGCAACCGAATGCTCTGGGATTAGGATATGACTATCTTGGCGTCGTCTTACGCGGACAAGACCAGCTGTTAATTAAAGGCGTGCTCGCGCTCATGCTGGCCAAAGCGCTGGCCTCATCCTTCAGTTACGGTTCGGGGATGTCGGGCGGCGTGCTCGGGCCTTCAATGTTTGTCGGCGGGTTGCTCGGCGCCGCCATGTGGCATCTGGTCGCTTACCTGAACCCTTCGGCCGATATTGCCAGAGGTGCATTTGCGCTGGTCGGCATGGGGGCGATGTTTGCGGCGGTCATTCGCGTGCCCATGACTTCGATCCTGCTGATTTTTGAGATGACCTATAACTACGAGATTATTCTTTCAGTGATGATTGCCAACGCCATTGCCTATCTGGTGGCGCAACGGCTTTCGCCCTTGAGCATCTATGAAGCGTTTATGTTTCAAGACGGCACGCACCTGGGACATACAACGAAAGCGACGGACGCGCTTTCCAGAATTACCGCCGCTTCGGTGATGACGGAAAATGTGGTGACGCTGCCCGATGATATAACGGTCAGCGAGGCTTTAGACCTGGTTGGGCGATTGGATTTTAACGGCTATCCGGTTTTGCGCGGCGGGCGGATGGTGGGACTCATTACCACCAATGATTTAAAACGCGCCGAAGCCGAAGGCAAAGAGCGCATCTTGATTTCTGTGGTGATGGTTCCCAAAGTTGTCCACGCGCACCCGGACCAGACGCTCGATACGGTGATATTAAAACTCGCGCAACGCGAACTTTCACAACTGCCGGTCGTGTCACGCGCCGATGACATGCGTTTGCTCGGCATTATTACCTTGCGCGATGTGGCGCGCGCGCAAGCCCGCCTCGCTTCCAGCAAATACACCCTCGATCAGGATGACACCATTCGCCCGGTGAATCTGTGAGTTTTTCAATTAGCGCGATTTGGCTAAGCTTTACGAAAGAATGTAGAGGCCGGTCGAATGAGTCCACTTACGGAGTGAGTTCACTTACGGAGTGAGTTCACTGACTCGCCCTGCCCGGATTGCCACACCAAGTTCATCAAAATCACCAGGGCGCTACCCCAGCTTACGACTCCCCATAAATTCAATTGCAACTAGGATGAATTTGTTTATCGCCGAAAATTAAAAGGCATCGCAATTTGGGGTTGCGATGCCTTTTAATTAAGAAGAAAAATGATTATCTACGCGCTTCCTTTGAACAGGTTGGCGAAATCGAGTCGCGCTTTGTCCAGTTCGCCGGTGCGCTGTTTGCTTGATTTACTATTGGGTGAGAAAAAGTCACAGAAGTTGGCTTTATCGCGGTCGGAAACCCATTCGGCTTGCGGCTCGCGGCACTTGTTATGTGCGGATTCATCAAAATTATCGCAATTGTAACAACAGTGCATATCCGAATCACAAACTGAACAGACTTCTGTTCGCATGACTTTTCCTTGTCGGTTTCTTTCTGCGCCACAAGAATGACAAATCATATCCAAACTCCCAAATCAAAATTCATGCTAGCGAT
>JBIOWC010000168.1:0-17809 GCA_044868105.1 Blastocatellia bacterium | reverse complement strand
TAATTTTTGCCATTCTGCTTGAAGTATCAGGCACGACGTGCATGAAACTTTCCAATGGGTTTACGCGTGTCGGGCCTTCGCTAGGGATGTTTATATTTTACGGGCTGAGTTTAGGGGCGATGGCCATGGCGCTTAAACGGATTGATGTGAGCCTGGCCTATGCGGTGTGGTCAGGTATGGGAACGGCGTTAATTGCCAGTATCGGCATCCTGTGGTTCAAAGAGCCGATGAGCGCGTTGAAACTGATCTCGCTAGCGCTCATCATCATTGGCGTCATTGGGCTGAATTTGAGTGGCAACGCACACTGAAAGGTCGGGCGACTGGCATTACCCCGCAAGCGGATGAAAATGAACGATTGTACAAATATGTGTATTGCCTGAATCCTTCCTACAAAATTGTAAGATTGGGAAATGCCTATCTCTATGAGCCCTCGAGGCCCCGAAAGCTGTATTGACAAAATTGTGTTCTGGGATTTCCTTCAAGACAAAATTGTAGTATTGAAAAAAATCCCTTCAGGTTCGATAGGGAAAAAGCCCAATAAAATCCGCATTATTCTTCTTCGCCTTCACTGGCACACCTCTTGCCTTTGATGAGACTGACAACTTCTTGTAGCGGTATGTCATCCCCTGTGCGAACGGACAAGAGGAGGTCGTTCGCACAGGAATCCACCTCGGTGGACGCGGTATTAAGGTGCCGAGTGAGATTGCTAGCATTGCTAAAAGGTTCTGACAAATCTGCAGTTCGTTTCCTTGAAGCCGATGATTATAAGTACCTCCCGTAAGGCTCATTGGCTTCTTCCGGTCAGAGTTCAGGATGTAGTTGCCGAGTCTCATCCTGGACTCTGATTCTTTCTCTACGCCCTTCACCTGCCTCAATCCGACTTTTTTAACAGAGAAAATTTCCGACTTTTTCAAGTGCCCGACGCAAGTCTTTTGTCTCACAACGCTTTCAAACAAATCAGCCTTTTCGTATAATGTCGCCGAAGTTATAAGAGCAAGGAGCTATCAAAAACCTATGATAACTTGTCCGAATTGTGGCGCGGAAAATCGAGAAGGCGCGCCGTTTTGTCGTATGTGCGCAGCGCCACTTGACGCTGGAACCCCGTCTCCCCTGCAAAGTGAAACCAAGCCTTCGCAAATTGTTTGCCCGGTTTGCAAAACTTCAAATGAGCCGGATTGGGCTTTTTGTCAGGAATGCGGCTACAAACTCGCTGCCGAAAAACCGAAGACCGAACCGGTATCGCAAAAACCCCAGACCGAACCCGTACAAATGCCACCACCGCCGCCGCCGCCGCAACCCTTTGAACGCGAGACCGTTATTATGCGAGATGGCGGCACTGCGCCAATCAACAAACCGCTCTTCGACCCGGCGGCAACGGTGGTTGATATGCAGATTCCGACGGTTGATGCGCCACCTCCCGGAAGCTCGGATGCGCCCGTGTCGTCCCCGGTTGAGCGCGTGCCGACCGCTCCTGTAAATCCCGTGCCGACGCCCGCAAAGACCGAACCGACCTTGCCACCTCTCGCGCCGCCCGTGCCACCAACCGCTGCACATAACGCGCCGACTATTGTTCAGAAAGTCTCGGAAGCGCCGCCCGTGCCGCCGACGGTGGTTCACACGCCGCCGCCTGAGGTAAGAGCAGGTTTTGATGCGCCCCTGTCCGAACCGAAACCCGCAGTTAGCACACCTTCGGAATTAACGACCGCGCCAAATCTTTATAAAACGTCGTCCGACGAAGCGACGACCATTGTTGAAGACAGCCAGCATTACGCGCCCGTTTTGAGTGGTAATGAAGTTGTTTGTCCGAAATGCGCCCACAAGAGCGCCGCCGGAAGTCTGTTCTGCGCCAATTGTGGCGGCTCACTTGCCGCACCGCCGCCTCCGGTGCCGACCGCGCCGACTCCTATGCCGACGGCGCCAACCGCCCTGCCGACGCAACCTAACGCCGGACAGACGATGGTTATCTCTTCCATGCCAGCGCCGCCCGCCGTGCAAGGTAAATTGCATCTGGTGATGGAAGGCGGACAAGCCGGCGAGGTTTACGATTTAAAAGAAGAGACCGGCATTGGTCGCACGACCGGCGAAATTATTTTCCCGCATGATGGCTATATGTCAGGTCGGCATTCCAGAATTGTGCAACGCGGCGGCGATTTCTTTTTAGTTGATGAAGGCAGTCGCAACGGCACTTTTGTGAGAATCAAAGGGGAAGTCAAACTTGAACCCGGCGATATGATTTTAGTTGGCAAACAGCTATTTCGATTTGAAAAATAGTTAAACAGAGTCGAAGCGCGACCGGAAACTTTCCCTGCTTGACATTCCGCTTGGTCGCCTGGCTATTGGTTTTGAGGCTACTCAATGAGCGATGTTTCCCTATCACTGTTTGCCGATACGCATGTTGGTATGCGTCGCGCGGCGAATGAAGATTCTTTTTTAATCGCCGATTTAACCACCGGCGAAAATGAATGTGGTAGCGAACTCGTGGCTCACACGCTCGGCGAAAATGGTTATTTGATGGTGGTTTCAGATGGCATGGGCGGCGCCGCCGCCGGTGAGGTGGCGAGCGAACTTGCCGTTCGCACACTGCTTGAAGAACTCAATAAACCCAATCATAACGCCTCGCTTTCGGACTATTTACAATACGCTTCAGAGACAGCAAATGAACAGATTTGGAATTATGCTCAGGAAAATCCCGAACTCCTGGGGATGGGCGCGACCTTAACCGCCGTACTCGTAAAAGAACGAACGGCGCACATTGCTCAAGTCGGCGACTCCCGCGCTTATTTGATTCGCCATAAAACCATCGAACAACTCACCCGCGACCAATCTTTGGTTCAAGCCCTGCTTGATTCCAATATGATTCAACCCGATCAGGCGCATCTCATTCCGCAAAATGTCATCTTGCAGGCGCTCGGCACGCAACCGACCGTGAGCGTGGTGATGACCGAGCTGGAGCTTTGCCGAAACGACGCGCTCCTGGTTTGCAGCGATGGCCTGTCGAATAAGATGAGCCCCGAGGAGATGGTCGAGGTTATCCAAGCCAGCGAAGATTTGAAAGCCGCTGGCACCCGGCTCATCGAGATAGCCAACGAACGTGGCGGCGAAGATAACATCACCGTCATTGTCGCGCAATTTACCGGCGCAGATTTAAAACGAACAACCGAGAGCAAACGCATTACCGGAAGTTACAACGCTTTTGAAAAGACCATCTCTTATGAAGAGGCGGCGTTTATTGCCAGTCGTTACGTACCCGATGGGCAAAACGAAGAGAGCGATGAAGAGAATCGTGCGCCGGTCACCGGGGTTTTACGGATGCCGCCTAATCTTTCTGCCGAAGGTTATGAAGAAGGCAATGCGCTGAGCGCCGACGCCAATCAGAACCGGGAATTTTTTGAACGCCAGCGCGCCTTTAGCCGACGTAGGAATATGATGATGTGGGTCATCGCGTTGGTGACGCTTCTCTTGTTGGCTGTGGTTGGCTACTTCTTCATCAAACCGAGATTTGAAAAGCGCGACACGCCTCCACCTCCGCCAGAGAGTGTCTTGAAGTTAAGTGACCGTCATTCAACGCCTCACAGCTGATTCATTTGACAGCAAAATTTTACGAATGTGTAAATCATGTCTGAACAAATCAAACTGGTCATCTCGGATATTGATGGGACGCTCATCACCTCAAACCACGAAGTAACCGAAGCGACGAAGGCTGCAGCAAGCCGGTTATATGAAGCGGGAATTAAATTGTCGCTTGCCAGTTCGCGACCGCCGCGCAGCATGTTCCCGCTGGCTCAGGCTTTGAATCTTCATCTGCCTTTCGCTTCGTTTAATGGCGCGCTCATCCTGACGATTGACGGCGAAATTAAACTCCGTAGCGCGGTTGCGCCCGAAATTGCTGCGCACATTAAAGCCATCGCCGATGAACTCAAGATTGGCGTTTGGCTTTACGATGAAAAAGGCTGGTGGGCAAAAACGCGTGATGCGTTCGTTGAACGCGAAATTCATACGTCGGGCTTTGAGCCGGACTTTAGTGGTTACGATGAAAAACTGAAACAGCCTTTAGTGAAGCTCACCGTCGTTGGCAATCCCGAACTCGTCGCGGTTGCCGAAAAACGCGTGCTGGCGGATTTATCGAAGGCAATTTCAGCATCCAAATCGAAGCCGCGTTTTTTGGACGTGACGGCGCACGGCTATCACAAAGGTTCAGTCGTTGAACATATCGCACAAGTATTTGCCATCCCCAAAAATGAAATCGCTGTCATTGGCGATGGCCCGAACGACATTGTGATGTTCGAGCAAGCCGGAACCAGCATTGCCATGGGACAGGCGGTTGATGAAGTGATTGATGCCGCAACCTACATCACCAGCTCAAACGATAATGAAGGCTGGGCGCGCGGCATTGAAAAATATGTTCTGCAAGCCAATGATTGAAAATAATCGGAGGAGTTATGTCCTGTAGAATGCTTGAGAAATCGGGCGCACAGATTCGCATTTACGAAGATAGCGACGAACTCGCCTTAAAAGCAGCGCGCCGTTTTGCGCGCCTGGCTGACCAGTACGTTCTGGGCAACGGACATTTCACCGTGGCGCTTTCAGGCGGGTCAACACCGAAAGCCATGTTTTCATTGCTGGCAAAATCGCCATTCCTGGAAACTGTCCCCTGGTCTTCAATCTATTTCTTCTGGGGCGATGAACGCTGTGTGCCGCCAGACCACGCCGACAGTAATTATCGAATGACCCGCGAAACGCTGCTGGCTCACGTTCCGATTCTCGAACAAAACATCTTTCGCGTCCCGGCGGAACTCGAAGACCCAAACCAGGCGGCGCGAGATTACGGCAAAACTCTGGCCGATTTTTTCCTGCGCATGACCAACCCCCATAAGACAACCACGGCGCTGACCGGCGTGCCGCGGTTCGATTTAATCTTTTTAGGTATGGGACCCGACGGGCATACCGCTTCGCTCTTTCCTCACACCACAGCGTTGCAAAACGAGAGCGATATTGTAGTCGCAAACTACGTTGAAAAATTTCAAACCTATCGCATCACGCTCACGGCGAAAACGATTAACCATGCGCGCAACGTAACCTTTCTGGTTGCCGGCGCGGATAAAGCCGAAACCTTGAAAAATGTTTTGGAAGGCGAACGGCAAACCGACCTCTATCCGAGCCAACTGATCCATCCGACGAAAGGGACTTTGCTGTGGATGGTGGATGAAGCGGCGGCAAATCTATTGAGCAATCCGTAAGTTTGCAATTTTAAGATAGCCACAATAAGGCACAAAAAGCACAAAACATCTATTGAAATCTATCGAACAATTCCAAACCTAGAAGCCTGATAACTGGGAGCGCTTCGTGCTGACTCAGGGAAACGACCGATGGCCAGGCTAGTGCCTTATGCTGTGTTGTAAAACGGCGGACGCGGGACTATGGCGAATGGCGATTGGGTTAACGGGCGGCCGCGAGAACCCTTGTGGTGCGCTTCAGTTGGGTGCTCTTTGAGGAGGTCGTGAGGGCGCAGGGAAAATCAGCGAGCGGAGGTCGTTAGAGTGAGCGGGCTCAGGAAAATCAGGGAGAGGAAGTAAGGGGGAGCGGTTCTTGGAAAAATCAACGAGTCGGGTGACCACCTTGGGGCCTCCCCACGGATGATGCTGATGGAGCCGATCAACGCGGATGCTTGACCCTCACGATTAACGCTAATGCTTGACCCTCATGATCTATGTGGATGCTTGATTATTAAAAATCCGTGTGAACCAGCCGTCTCCGCCCCATCAGCGGGGAAGCTAAACCCTGAGCGTGAGCCTGATGGTTTTCCATTACGAGCCTGACGGTTTCCGCAGTCTTTGGGACACCCTGAGCCCGGTGGTTTTCCATTACGAGCTTTGCCTCTGAGCCCGGTGGTTTTACATCACGGGAATCGCTCCCCGGCGCCCACCTTTCTCTAATCCCATGAGTCATCTGCTCTAAGGGCTCCCAGTAACAGCCGTTTTACACATCCTAGCTGCAGGCATATGAAACCGACTCTACGCTGTTCAACTGGTATGCGGATAGACGAATATCTTTACCTTATCGTGGCTATTTAAAATAGTCTCGCGGCAAAATTTCAATCGCGTTTGTTATTCAAATTCGCCCACTCGCCCGATTGAATAAAGCTCGCCCAGAAGTAGGGGTGACTGAATTTATTATTTGCCAGCATCTTCAATTGAACTTGCCGCAACCCGTCGCCGCGACCCTGTCCGGCTTTCAACGCCTTGTAATAATCAATCATCAAATCGCGTGTCGCCAGGTCGCTTACGGGCCACAGACTAATCATTTGACTTTCGCTTCCCGCGAGCACCAACGCGCGGCGCAGTCCATAAACCCCTTCGCCATTTCGAACTTCTCCGACACCCGTATCGCAAGCCGATAGAACAACCAATTGGGTTCCCCATAAATTCAACCCGGCGACTTCAAGCGCCGTCAACACGCCATCATCATCGCCGCCCTTGTGCAGGTTCGCGCCCGCCAGCCCTAACCCCGAACGCAACAAGGGATTTTCAATACGCATCTCCGCGCCGCTTGCCGGTAAAGTATTGCCGGGTTGGCTTGGTTGATTTGGCGCGTTCGGGTTTATCTTGATGCTGCGCTGCGCCGCATTGCCTTGCACAAACGCATCTTCTAGAAAAAATCCGTGGGTAGCGATGTGCAATATTTTAGGCGAACCGACCTGCTTGAGTGCCGTTTCGGTTGCCTGGTCTTTCATCATCAGCGTCGAATCGGGTAATAACTTTTTCAACGCTTGAGCTTCCTGCTCGGTGCCGGGCAGAGGCGGGAAAAAGATGTCGGAAAAGTTTGCTGCCTGCATCACACTTTTGGTGATGGTGAGCGCGCGCTTAGCGGCGGGCAGGTTATCGCCGCCAAAATCGGGCGCCGCAAATATCACCACAGTTTGTTGAGACGGAATTTTCAGTTGCAGCCGCAACAAATCTCGCCCGGTCGAAAGGTAGGTCAGGCTGTATTGCTTGACCACATAATCGTTGCGTTCATCAACCAGAGCGGCAAAGGGAATTAAATTCAAAGCGCTATCGGGCGAAATAAATAATCTGCGCGTCGGCCCCAAGAGTTTGCGCACCGGTTGAAAGACGAGCGCGTCAACCTGGCGGGCGCGCTTCATCACATCCGCAGCTTTATTGCGCAGCGATTTGCGAAATTCATCAATCGCCTCATTAATCGTTTTTGCGTCGCCAAGCTCAACCCATAACGGTTCGCCTTGCGCCTTTAACAGATAAGCCACATAACGGGGACTGCCTAAGGGTTCGGCTTCGTTGCGATTTTTGATTTGAATCGGCGCGGTTGCAGTTTGTTGAGGCGGTCGTTTCGGTTTGGCTCCTCCACCCGATGGGACGGCGAAGGTTGCCGGTGTCTCGGCTACGCCGACGGGTTGAAACTGCGCGAACTCAATGAGCGCCGCATCTTTCGGAATAGCTTGTTGGACGCTTTCGATGGTTACGCTGTGCGCGGTGGCGCGATATTCCGCATTTCGCGCGCTCACCCCGGCTTCGAGCCGGTCAACATTTTCTTCGAGTAATTTAAGGTTCGCCTTATGTTTTTCAAGGCCTTCATTGCCGACGCTTGCGAGCGTCGCCGTAGATAATTTGCTGCGCGCTGCAGTCAATTCATCGAGTAACTTGATATCTTCCGGCGAAGCGTGACGACGCAGTGCGGCAATGGTGTCGGTTATGGCGTCCAGGGCTCGGCCTTTGCGTTGCAGTAAAACGGTGAGCGCCGCACGTAACGCATCGCGATTGGCGGGCGCGTGATTGACGTGAAGCGAAAGTGTCGTATTGGTTTCTCCGGCTTGTTTTTTCAAATAAAGAAATTTTTGTCGCTCTGACCCGGATGCCAAATTGCGCGCAAAATCCAGTTCACGCGAAGTGTTGCCGCTAATTTGATAAGCGATGGCTTTCGCGATATCGCCTTTTTTCAAATAGACAGTGGCTAAATCGTTCAAGGTTGCGGCGACATCCGGATGACCTGAACCGAAGGCCTTTTGATAAATCTCCAGGCCTCGTAAATAAAATGATTCGGCTTTGGCGTAATCTTTCCTATCGCTGTAGAGCAATCCCAGATTGTTCAGTGCCAGGGCGACATCCGGGTGATTGGCGCCGCCGGTCTTCTCTTTGATTTCCAGCGCCCGCCTATACATCTTTTCAACATTCGCCGTATCGCCTTTTTTGTTGTACAGCGACGCGAGATTGTTAATCATAATCGCGACATCCGGGTTATTGGCGCCCGCATATTTTTCTTTGATGGCGAGCGCTTTTTCCAACAGGGCCGCCGCTTTGTTGTAATCGTTTTTGTTATAGTAAAGCGTCGCCAGGTTGCTCATAAAGGTGGCAACATCCGGGTGCTCTTTGCCAAGCGCGTCCTGCACAATCGTCAAGGCCTTGATGAGCAGAGGTTCGGCTTTCGCGTAGTCGCCTTTCAAAAAGTAGACTTCTGCCAGATTGGCGAGCGAACGGGCAACATCCGGATGCGCCTCACCGAGAATTTTTTTTCTGATAGACAAGGCTCTTTCAAAAAGCGGCTCCGCTTTCACATAATCACCAGTTTGTTCGTACGTGCGGGCGAGATTATTCAACACCGGCGCTAAATCCAAATTCTCTAGGCCCAATTTTTTCTCCATCATCGCCAGTGATTTTTTGAGCAGGGATTCGGCTTTCGCGTAATCGCCCTTTTCAACGTAAAGCAGTCCGAGCGTATTTAAGGACATGGCGACCCTGGCGTCTTCGGTTCCGAATTTTTTCTCTTTGATGGAGAGGTCGCGTTGTAAAACCGCTTCGGCTTTCTGGTAATCGCCGGCCTCTACATAGAGCAATCCCAAATCGTTGAGCACCTGCGCGACTTCGAGGCTCTCTGCGCCGAACGCTTTTTCGCGTAGCGCGAGGGCCTGTTCAGCCTTTTGTTGTGCCGCCTGATAATCACCTTGATTGCGCAGCGCAAGATAATCGGCGGTTCGTTTACCGGCATCCACCAGGGCGCGGTCTTTGGCTGTGGGTTTTCTAATATCAAGAACTTTGATTTCGTAGCGTCCGGCGGGCGCAGCTTTTTCCGGGGATTTTACTTCGATGCGATATTTGCCCGACGATTCCGAAATCAGCTCAACCGGTTCTGTCCCTTGTGTACCATTCGGACTATCTATTTCCAAAACCGCTTTTCCATCAGGCGCAAAAACTGTGACCACAACATCAATGCCGCGTTGTTCAACGACAAGTTGCAAATATCTATCTGAACTCAGTTTGATTTCATAGGAATGTGATTCGCCGCCTTTTAACTCTTTGGCTACGGGCCGGTCTTTTTCGAGCGTCGAACTTTCGACCGCCTTGGTTTTATCGGGCTTCTTCTTTTGTGTAGCCGGCGCGGCAGAATAAGAGAAGCACAAAATCAGGAGAAGTGAGTTAAGGATAGTTGAACGTGAAATCATGGTAGCGAAATATTTATTGGGGATGAAAAATTTGAGCATTTCAAACTCCTTTGCTTGCGAGTGAAATTCCCGACTCAAGTTGAAGGTTTTAATAACCACATGCACGAGATGTCAGTTAAGCTGTCCAATACTAGCAGACAAAGTGAATTGTGAAAAAGCGACCTGAATTGCTAAAATTCTCGGCGTTACAAGTTTAGCGTAACTTAGGGCCCACACAATTTTGAATCATTCAGGAGTAGCAGTGATGTTCAAAAAATCAATATTTTCCGCTCTTTTAATCATCACTACCTTATTTTACATCGGCGCATTCGGCGCGTCGAAAGCCCATATGCAAACGCCACGAACGCTGGTCGGCAGATGGATTATGCGTTCTTCGCCAATTAATGGAGAACAGGTTTCCCGCAAAGGCAACACCCTCGGGTTTCCTGACCGCGACATGCGCTTTGAAGAGAATGGCGAAATCCGCACCGGGTTCGTTGACCGCGAAGATGTCGGCAATGATGTTAAACCGTTGGGCGTTTGGCGAATGGAGGGCAATAACATCAGCGCCACTTTTCAATTGTGGTGCCCGGATTCGAATCTTGCTTGCGGCTCGGTCGTTGTGCGCGGCGAATTCGTCAACGACAACCGCATCAGAGGAACGATGACGGCGTTTTTTGATGTGGAAGATGACACCCGCCCGACGGGTTTTGACACCTGGCCCTTTTCCTTCGTTGGCGACCGAGTCCAGGAAGGAGGCAACTAACGATGCAGCAGAGAAAAAACTTTTTCAGGTTGATGATTCTGGCTTGCCTTCTAGTGCTTTCGATTCCTGCTCTTGCGGCTCCCAAGTTTAACGGGAAATGGCGGCTGACGATTGAAATTCCCAATGCGCCGAATAGTCATGTGACGCGCATCTTTACGGTTGATGCAGATGTCTCCCCGCGCGATGGCAGCCTGCACGGCCGGATGATGCTGACCGACCCATTCAATCGCACCGTCGGCGGGGTGTGGCGACAGAGCGGAAAAACGGTTTCGATAACTTACGAATTGCCCTGTACGGCCGGCGAACCGTGCGCTTCACTGGTGATGCTCGGAAAGATAAAGAACGAAAATACCACCGTCAAAAAAGGCAAAGTGATTGTGATGTGGGATACCCCGAATGCGAACAATCACGCGCAATACGACACTTCAAACGGCACCTTCTCCGGTGTGCGGTTGGAGTAATAGACGAATTCGTAAGGCCGCAATGCAAAGCGCTGTTTGGCAAAGGGGAAATCCTGCATTGCTGGTGCGCGTTGGGATGCGGTGGTTAGTAAAATCGCTGATGACCTCGCCGCTTTGGTTTTCGGTAACGGGTCAGATTGAAATTAGGGGTATGAGATTTTTTATCGTTAAAAGAACAGCGGTCTGTTGTCAGGGACAAGGTCATCTTCTGATAGGGCGGAAAAGACGGATGGCGATTTATCCGCCCCAGCCGATGGCGCTTTATCCGCTTTTTCCGTCTAATCAGAAGATAAATTTTTACTTGTCCGGAGATAACTTTTTACTGGTCGTTGGGCGAGACTTTCCTTTTTTAGCGCCAACCGCTGGCCAACCTATTTCTTCCTGACCCACTACTTGGTATTCGGCGATAAGTAAAAGCTCAGAGAGCACGTGGGCGGATGAAAGGGTGAAGGGGTGATGTGTTTTTAAGCGCCTCAAGCAGATTACGGTTTCGCAAATTCAAATCAAATAACTAATGCAAGGTTGCGAGTAAACCAGGCCTATTGCACCCCCTCACCCTTTCTCCCCTTCATCCGCTCTTCGGGCTTATTTATTAGGCGTCGCCTCTCGCAATACCGGATAAAACTGTGTGAAGACGTGGTCGGTTGCTGCATGGGTATCATGACACGTCCAACAGGCAGCTTTGGGAAATGCTTTGGCTTTTTGCAACGGCTTGTTGTCAGCCCCGATAAAGTTGAAATACGCCCAAGCTTCTGTAAAACGTGTGCTGTCTTTTACCGATGCTTCAATTCCAATAATCTCTTTTTCATAAGAGCCTTGAAGGCCCGGCTCTTTTTTTTGTTCTTGGGTAGCCAACTCTAAAATCATCATCGTGCCGTCGGGGAACTTTCCGGTTTTTGAAAATTCACGGTAAGCCGAAGGATTGATATAAACATTGTGGTAAAGCTGGGTGCCGCTCGGTTGGGTTGACGCAGGATTCGGGGCATAACTCAACCCCAATGAACTTCCCACGAATATCCACTCGCGGTAATTTTGCGGCCTAAGCAAGGTCTCTTTATCTTCAAAGACCGGCTTGTCCGAATTTGAATCCGCCCTCAACATTCCGCTGCCGAGAGCCGATAAAAGCATAACAGCTAACCCTGCGAGTTAAATTTTGTTCATCGATTTTCCTTTATCTGGTGGTGGTTGCCTGGCGATTATTTGCGCCTAAAAATTCATTGGCTTTTTTAATAACTTCGGGTGTCGCTTTATCCACGGAGCCGGAATCGAATGGTGGATGCGGGTCGTATTCGATGGCGAGTTGAATGGCTTTGGCTTCCGTTTCGCCGCGTTCAAGGGCGATGATTTCTAAGGCCATATCAAGGCCTGCCGATACGCCCGCTGCGGTGATGATTTTGCCTTGTCGGACAAAGCGTTTCTTTACGGGATTGGCTCCCAGGGTTTTTATAAAATTCAAAAATGCCCAATGGGTCGTTGCCTCAAGCCCTTTGAGGAGTCCCGCTGCGCCTAAAATTCCTGCGCCTGTGCAAACCGAAGTCGTCCACTTCGTCGTCGTATGAATTTGCTTGACCCAATCGAGCACGGCCTTGTCAGACATTTGCGCGAGCGTGGTCGCGCCGCCCGGCAGCACGAGGATGTCAGCGGATTTGATCTCCTCAATCGCGTAGTCAGCATTGATGGTCAGAACGCGAGAGTCCATTTTGATTGCGCCTTTGCGTTTGGCAACGAATTTGACCGATGAATCCGACATACAGCGCAACACTTCATAGGTGCCGATAGCATCAAGCGCCGTCATCCCGTCATAAAGATAGATGACGATTTCAACCGGCTTACCTGCCGTCGCCCGGTTCGGGCTTTCTTGTGCTTGAGCTGGCTTTAAGATTGAAGTCATTCCCGCAAGGCCGAGGGCGGTGGTCGTTTTGATGAACTCTCTTCGTGATGCAGCGGGTCTTTTCGATTTACTCATAAATTATCTCCTTGAAGATTATTGATTCGGGCATGAGATTTATCAGAATAGGGTGCACCACGCAATTCCAGTACTTGAAAGCCTATCTTTAGTCTCAGCCGCATGCGGGCATTCAGTTCTTGCCAACAACTACAAGGTTGAATCACACAAGGTTAAAGATCACCCTCTGATTTGACGGGCGAGGCCGATGGAGCGGATTAAACCAACTGTCGCTGCCTCTCCCTTTTCATATGGCGTTAGAAACTGACTCGTAAGCCGAATTGCAATTGTCGCGGGTCGGCAGCGGCCGTTGGGCGACCAAAAGTGACATTCGGTGTTGCGCCGGTTCCAAGGGTCGCATTCGGCAATTGGAAATTTGAGCGATTGAGGATATTGAATCCTTCAACGAGAATTTCCAAGCCCGTGTGTTCGGTAAAACGAAGGCGCCGACTTAACCGCAAATCGAGGGCCGCGAAATCAAAGCCGCGCCCGGCATTTCGCGCGACACCGATGGGGCGGTCATTCACATTGGTATCGTTATTGCGATCGCCGCCGGTCACAATATTGAAGGGCAAGGCCGAGCCATACCGAAAGATGTAGCCCAATTGAAAACCGGTGATGACGCGTTGCCAGAGTCCCTCGGTCTGGGTTGGCGGCGCAGTAAGCGTGCCGCTTATGGCAAATACCTGGCGCTGGTCATTGTCCGACAACCCCCGGTCATCGCGCAGGTTGAAATTATCCTGTGGCGTGAAGAAAAAGGCATTGCCCGTGTCATCAATGGCTTTTGCATAGGTGTAAGAAACCCGGAACCCCGCCCAACTCTTAAAGCGCCGATTAACCGACATCGTCATCCCGTTGTAATAGGAATCGCCTGAGCTTTCATAGCGGCTGATGTTGGCGAAATTCGGATTCGGTCGGCCGAGGTTAGGTACGCCCGCCGAAGCCGGAAAGCGCGGCACATTGATGTTGCGCGACAAAATTAAATGCAGGCCGCGGGTATGCAAATAGCCGAGGGAAATTGAAGTTGAAGCGGACAACTCGCGTTCGATTTGCAGATTGGTTTGCTGGCTGTAGGCCGCGTCTATATTCGGGTCAATGGTCGTGATGCTCGGCAAAAAACCTTGCGGAAAGCTGGCGGCAACATCGGGAAATACGGGCGCGCCCGCTTGACCGAAGGAAAACGACGCAACGCGATATTTGCTGCCATCGCGCTGTAAGGCGTTCGAGGTTGCGCGTAGCGGTAGGCGCTCAAAATATAGGCCATAGCTTGCGCGAATGACGGTTTTGCGGTCGCCCGGCGACCAGGCAAGCCCCAGACGCGGCGCCAAATTATTCTTATCCGTTTGAATGGGGTCGGGCAAACTTTGCGCGTCGTAACGCAGGCCCGCTTGAATCGTTAAATCGTGGCGCGCGCGCCATTGGTCTTGGACAAAGAAACCGAGGTTGGGATTCGCTTGAAATTGGCCGGGCTCGCCGAAAGCCTGTTGAAAGGTGACATAACGTCCCGCTTGGAAATTGGCGAGCGAAGAGAAGGTATAAACGCCCTGCAAAGCGCCGGGAAAGGAAATATTCAAGCGATTGTAAAGAAAATCCGCGCCGAACTTGAGTGCGTGAGCGCCGCTTTCAATCGTGACATTATCTGCAAGTTCGTAAAAATCAAGATCGCGTCCGGTTGGCGCAGCGGTTGACGTGCCGAGGTTCGCGACACCTGAAACGGTAATCGCCGGTCCAGTTAAATCATTGGCGGGGGCCGCCAAACGGCTGCGCATGAATTGGAAGCGCGCTTCATTGGCCGCCCGCGCCGAAAGCGTTGCCACTTCGTTAATCGCTATGTTTTGGTCGCGATTTTCAAGCGCCGTCCCGCGACTTGCGGCATTCAATCCGCCGACGCCGCGGGCGTTGAGGCTGCGGATGTCATAGAGACTGTACCGCGCAGTGAGCAAATTCGTGTCGTTCAGGCGGTGGTCAACACGGGCAAAATAATTTGTGGAATCATACCCGGTCGGCGTGAGGCCTGTGCTGACGGGCGAACCGGTATAGCCGATTTGGTTAAGGACGTTGTTAATGGCTGTCACATTTGCCGGAAGAATGGTGACGACGACCGCGTTATTCAAACGCGTCTGTTCAAAGTTAGAGAACAGAAAGGTGCGGTTGTGCCGCAATGGTCCACCGACGCTTAATCCATATTGGGTTTGCGTTAACGGGTCTTTGGCCGGGGCCAGCGGGTTGCGCGCATCGAAGCGTTGATTGCGCAGGAAACCGTAGAGTTGACCGCGCCAACGGTTGCTTCCCGATTGAGTGACGACGTTGACGATGCCGGCCGAGGCGCGTCCAAATTCGGCGATGCCGCCCGACGTAATGACTTGAAATTCGCGAATGACTTCTTGACTGAAAAATGTGCCTGGCAAGTCAGCCGCGTCGTCGTTGGCAGAGAGGCCATCAATGATAAACCCGTTGTTGATGTTGCGCTGCCCGGCTACGGAAATTTGTGTTCCCGGCACGGCTGACGTTTCAGCGAAGCGTTGATTGGCAACCGGGTTGGCGCGGGTTACGGCCGGCGTGAGCGCCGCCAGGTCGAGATAGTTGCGCCCGTTGAGCGGCAAGTCGGCAATCTCGCGTGGGTGAATGGTCTCCGTCACTTGTGTGCGAACGGTTTCCAACGCCAGCGATTCGGACGTGATATTGACCGACTCCGTCACTTGTCCGACCGTCAACTTTAAGAGTAATTCGAGCGATTGCCCGATGGTAAGCGTCAGCTTACGCGCCAACGTAGCGAAGCCGGTGTGTTCGACTTTAATCTCATAATTGCCGACCGGAAGGTAGAGCAAACGATAACGTCCCTGTTCGTCGCTTGCGGTCGTCCAGGAAAGATTTTTATCAAGGTTTGTGGCGGTGATATGTACTTCGCTGACTTTTGCTCCGCTGCTATCTTCGACGATACCGCTGAGCGTTGCCGAGGCAATAGATTGTTGAGCAAACGTAGCGCTGCTGGTCCCGCTGATGGCGATACAGAGTGTAAGAATCAACATTCGCCAACCCCTTGCACGTAGGGAAAGATTTAGAATTTTTATCATGACCATTAACTCCTATGAAGGCAGATTCCATATGTAAGGAGCCGCAGATAGCGCCAGATTGAGCGACAATCTGCGAAATGAAGATGAACTTGATGGCTGAAAAACCGCCGACCCGGTGCAAGACAACCTGCTGTTTGCCAGGCGCCGTGGCACGACAACAATCAAGTTAAATGAGGAATGATAAATTAGGCGGGAGGGGCGCGAGGCGATAGGGAAGCGTCGGCAATTACAGCTTTGATAATCGGTGGTGGTTGCGACGATGTGACAATCGTGGCGAACATTATTGGGTGCAATACCTGTTCGCGCAGCAAGTCGCGGGAAATTGTTTTTAGTGAAAAAGAGGAATTCGCGCAATTTTCGGAGCACGGCTTTGCCAGTTCAGCTTTCGTAAAACTGGTCTTGCCGTCGTGATTTTGCCCTTTGACAAAAGCCTTTTGCGCTTTGCAACAGCAATGCCCTTCAGTGATGCAACAGGCCATTGCGCAAACATTCTCTTCCGTTTGCAGCGCGAGAGCCGCAGGCGCGGTAAACGTCCCCATCAGCATCGCCAACACGGCAAATGCTACGCGGATTTTAATTAGCAACCTGTACGGCTTGTTAATCACGATGCATTGAATCTAGCACGAAGACTTTTATGGGTAAAATAACTTTAGGTAATGTTTTGTAAAATATTCAGCGAGCAAAAGAGCGCAAGGATGAAGAAGCGCTGAGAATCGTGCGCAACGTTTACTACACCTGGGTACAGCAGGACAGCTCGCGCAGGCTCCCGACGGTTAGTGATGAAGAGTTAGAAAGCCTTGAAAGCCAGACGCCGAACCCTGAGGTTAGGCTGTTACGCAGCGCTGGCAGCGAGCGGCTACGCCAGGCGCTTGAACAACTGCCGCCGGAATACCGCGAGGTAATCGCCAGTCATATTCGTTCCCTCATGGCGAGCCATCTAACCGATGTGCCTTCAAGCGACCAACACACGGTCAAGCCCTGGTTCAACGGGAAACTCGATTTCTCGCCGCCGGTCAAAGACCTGGTGGGTGACGGTTACCCCTTCATTGGCGGACGGTTGGATTATTTGAATGGCCAGCCGGTGGCCGCGGTGGTCTACCAGCGCCGGCAACATTTCATCAATCTCTTCATATGGCCTTCGACGGCGGGGCGCGATGGTGAATAGAGTGAAGGGTCACGGCAGGGCTATAACCTGATGCAATGGAGCCAGGCGGGGATGAGCTATTGGGCGGCGGTATCGGACCTCAACCGCGCCGAGTTGGAGCAATTTGTAACCTTGCTCAAAGGCCCGTAGCCTGAGCTAAGGTTTTGCTTCCATCCAGTTTTTGCCAACCCCAACATCTACAATGAGCGGCACACTGAGTTGATAAACCTGCTCCATTTCGGATTTCACCAACTCTTTGACGCGGTCAACTTCCGCCTCGGGGACTTCGAGCAACAATTCGTCATGCACCTGCATGATCATTTGCGCCTGCGACCCTTCGCGTTTTAAGCGTTCGTAAACTTTGAGCATGGCCATTTTCATGATGTCGGCGGCGCTGGCTTGCAGAGGCGCGTTTATCGCTTCGCGTTCGGCTCGGGTTCGCAAGGCATGATTTTTGTCATTGATGCCGGGTATCGGACGAATGCGCCCGAAGATGCTTTTAACCACGCCGGTTTCGCGCGCTTCTTCCGGGGTTTTTTCCATGTACAGTCGCACCTCTTTATAGGTGTCGTAATAATCATCAATCGCTTTTTTGGCTTCGCTTCGATTGAGCGTTGTGCGCTGAGCCAGCCCGAAAGCGCCGACCGCGTAAGGAATGGCGAAGTTGACAATCTTTGCCAACCGTCGCAAATCATGTTCTTCGGCTTTGGTTTTTGCGCCGAAAACTTCGCGCGCGGTTTTCGCGTGAATGTCTTCGCCTTTCTGAAAAGCTTCGGTCATCTTTTTATCGCCGGTCAGATGAGCAAATAATCTCAACTCGATTTGAGAATAATCGGCGGACATCAACACATAGCCTTGTGACGGCACAAAGGCCGCGCGAATGCGCCGGCCAAGTTCCGTGCGCACCGGTCGCATTCACACGACGCTCAATCAAGCGGTCGCGGCAACCGGCCGACTGTCATCAACGAATCCGAATCTGCAAAACATTC
>JBIOWC010000167.1:0-5241 GCA_044868105.1 Blastocatellia bacterium | reverse complement strand
CGGATTTGAAGATTGAAAACCGCTAATCTCATTTTGAGTTAAAGCCCGCCCCCCCAAATCACGAATCAAATCAAACACGACTGCGCCAACATCAATTTTACCCGCGCCTTTTGGGGTTCGCGGCTCTTCCAAAAAATCAGCCGGGCACTCCGACAGACGGCGAGTTAAGGCTTCAAGTTGTGGTCCTTCTTGAGTCATATTTATTAAAGAAGTCTCGCAGAAGAAAGGATGAATAAAGAAAACAGAAGGATGAATAAAAGAGGTTCAACGACAGCTCATCGTTTCATCTTCCGCGTTCTTCATTTTCAATTTCCAGATTTCCTTCTTCTGTTTGCTTTCATCTTCCATACTTTGCCCGCGAGAAAGCGCGCGCGAATTCTACCAGCTGATTCCAGGTCTGCACACGATGGACATCCCAACCCTGTTCTTTGGCTTGAACAAGCTTGGGAAAACTTTGCCAATCAGACCATAGATTCAGAACCAAGGTTCCGCCGCCCCGCCCATTTTCTAGAGCCATCTTTGCGACATTCCAACCGCTATTGCCCTTTTCATCGTTATCAAACATCGTATCCACCCCATCGTCGGAAATAACCAGAATGTGTGCTGGTCTATCATTCGGTTGGCGATTTTGAAAGGTATCGCGCAACAGGTGAATCGGGAAAGCGGTTGCGCCGCCAATATACCCGGTGAGGATTTTCATAATCGCGTGTTCATCGCGGTTGAATTCGCCAGTGGTTTGATAATCATTTTTACCGCTCCAAAGGGTTGCTTTTACGCGAGAGCCTGCGCGCAAGGCCGAGAGCGAAATAATCGCCCCTGCTAGAGTTAAAAATGATGTTGAGTATTGTGGGTTCGGCATCGAACCCGAACAATCAACATACAAATCCAAATCAACCGGTTCGCGTTCGGGTAACGATCCGCTTGCGGTGCCATAGGTTCTCTGCATAGTGGTAACGCCCGGAATAACTTGTGGGCTGACCAAAGCGCTTTCAATCCAATCGACTTCTTCAATGGGGCTGCCAATGTCCCAGGTATCCAGGCCTTCAATCAACGGTTCTTTTGTTTCAGGAATTTCGCGCGCCGGAAATTTAATCAGATATGGAACAGCGCGTTCCCGATAATAGCGAATCGCCACTTCATGTGAACTTAAATTTATACCCAACCCTTTCAGAATTTCTCCAAACTCAAATGGCTCGCGGCATTGTCCCTGTGAACCGACGTTCTGCACATTGGGCGCAATCGCACTGTTTTTGCCGATGGTATCCAGTCCATCTCCACTCACACCGGAAAGTTCTTCATCATACATGGGATGAATTGCGCCTTCGATTTCATCCTCATCAATTTCAACCAGGCCATCCGGGGCGACGCTTGCGCCGGTGTTTCGCATATCGCTCCAGCCTTTAAATATCCTCTGCGCTTCCTGTCCGTCGCTTTCAATCAAATAATTCAAAAACAGCGCGGCAATACGCCCGGCTCCTTTTAACCAATCTTTTGCATAAGAGCGAATGACCCGCGCCCCAAGTTGGGCATCAAGGTCGAGTTCAGGTGTTATCGTACCCGGTGCGATACTTCCTTTGGGCAACGTCCAGAGGTTTTCATAAATTCGCATATAGAGCGTCCAGAGTTTATCCGACGAATCGGTTTTCAAGGCTTTATAAACCGCATCCATCCGGAGACCCATACTGCGTTGCAAACGGTCGTTGATTAACAGGTCGGCGTACAGATTTGCGATAAAGGGCGCGTGCTGCTCCTTGGATGGCAGAGCGCGACGCATACGCGCCAACATTTTACCCTGGTCGGAAAGGTCAGCGGGGCAATAAACGTGATGCCCGATTTCGTGCCCCATAATTTCAAGCGGAAAATCTTGTAATTTGTTGGAAAGAATTTGTGGCAGGCTCACAACCACCGCATGGTCATTGAGACGAATCATGGCGAAACTCCCCTCAAGTCCTTCGGTTTTTTCATCCGCGACATTGAAACACCAGCGTGGTTCGCGAAGCTTTGTAAATCGGCTCCACAACCCGAGCGCGTCTTGCCAACGCGCTTCCCAACTCTCTCTCAGGCTTTGTAAGTCACCTTTCACGATTGCCAATCAAACCTCCTTCAGAGCGACCAGGTAAATTCCGAATGAATGAGGCAAAGTCACAGCCAGGGTGGTTTCATTTGCCGCAGAACTTGAAGGAGAAGCGAGTTCAGGAAAGGGGACGTGCTGTTTTAATCTATAGACTCGGCCTTTCTTATCTATCGTGAAATCCTTGTATGTTGATTTATCTACCTCCGGCAAATTTGTGCCTAACCGGTGCAGCGTAGCGCCAAATAAATCGGCCGTCATCAACCAACAGTTTTCGTTATCAAAGACATAGAAATCTTCACTCGAGGTCAGCACTTCGGGTGGCGAGGTAAATAATCCGCCAAAGCCGCGAAAGGCGCCGACCACCGAAGCAATCTTTAATTGCTTTTCGCGGCTTTCATTCTGACTTGCTGACCATGGAGCAAGCCAAGGGTCGCTCGTTAATTTGAAGACAATTAAATCGATTGGCGTTTCGTTGTTTTCGTCTATGCAAAGCGCAGCGCGCGCGAGTTTCGGCTCAACACTTAAACAGGTTTCCAACGCTCCTTCTCTGTAATGCGCCATTCCCGAACGCCAGGCGATGATTTTTCCGACTTCCAGAAGTTGTTTCACGTCCTGGCATTTTTTGCCGACGCGAAGCATTTCATCAATCCAGTAAGTCGGGCGTGTGCCTTGATTAATTGAAAGATTATAGAGGGCGTTGGTAATTGAACCGACAAACAGCGGCGCATCCTGAATGAGCAGATGCGGAAGCCCTCCAAATAGATGCGTCCACCCTTTTAATAAAGCCGGGTAGCGAGTTTCCGTTCCCAATAACCCTTTGCCCATCAAGTCGAGCAAAAAGTCATAAAAGGTGATGACAATTTCCTCCACTTGATTTGCATCAAGGCGGCTGACCGTATCAACCAAGGGTTCAACGAGGTTCTTCAAATGCTCAAGAAATACATCGCCGCTAAGCTGCGGGTAAGCATGCCTGGCATAGGCAAATTTCGTATTTAACTTCTCGCGATTATTTCTTATGGCTTCGACAAACGCGTGATTCATCTTTTAATAATCCAATCAACCTTCCTGCCAAGTCCTCAGAGACGCCACAACCATCAAGAGACGCGCTCTAATGATTTTGCCGGTTTGGCGTTTTGACGGTTCAAGGATATTTCAATCTTTCCACGTCAACCATTTTTTATAATTGGTGTAACGTTGATGCAGATATTTCAACTTCAAAATATCATCGAACAGGTGTCCGTAAAGTTTTCGCCCTTTACCCCACTCGGTAAGCAACCGCTCTATTTTGACGAGGCGCGCGCGAACCTGTTGTTCGGTTACCCCCTCAAGCCCTGCTTCAAATTCGGCTTCAAGTTCGGCAAGGGGGTCTTCGCGGTCTAAATTCAACCGGTCGTACTCTACACAAGACAGATCAAAGAGCGTGCGAATCCATCCAACTTTATCGCTTCTGTAGGCGGCATTATTGCCAGCTTCAAAGAAAGGTGAATCGGGTTCTTGGACCAGTTTATCGTGCAGGACAAAGGGGATCATCTGCCGCACATCTTCAAACTGGACTTCAGTTTTTCCGCGAAACCAGGACATCGCTTTAGCAAAAACCAGGACGGTCATCAAAGCGCGCACCGATAACCCATTACGGGTTTGACTGCCTAAATCCTTGATGCGGTCTTTTCCGGTGTCTTGTGGTATCAGATTAAAATCCAAAGCCGCGAGTTTGACCGTGTCTTTCGTTTTGTACTCGACCTGGTCGGCTGCGCCATCGCAAAACTCAAAGTGACTTGAGAAAAATTCCATTCTTCGCCGCAAGGAATCGGATATTTTAACTTCGAGAATATCCTGATAGGCTCGGTCAAGTTCCTCTTCGGTGAAGATGACCTCTTTCGGCACCACCTCTTCGGGCTTGATGTTCTCTTCGATGCGAGTGAGCAGTTCTTTCAAAAATCGTGTATTGAAATGCAAGGCTTTAACGACAATATCAATGCGATCACGCAAGGCTTCAATGACTTGATAGGTTCCGCCGCCAGCATCATCATTGGCGGTTAAATACCAGGCCGCTTCCGGGCATTCATAAATCTGGTCATAGATTTCTGCATAATTATCGCCCATCACGGTAAGCAAAGCCGATTGAGTGCGCGTCGGAATACGATTGTATTCATCAATAATTTTCACGCGCATCCCCAACCATTTGCGCCAGGCGATTTTCACATCATCCATGGTTTGCGCGTTAACCAGTGTCGAAGGCAAAGGGTTGCCCAATAAATCGGCAATGGTCATTTGCGGCTGTCCGTGTTGAATGGAGCGTTTGATGTCTTTGATTGAGTAACCGGCAAGCACGCCCATTAAAATTGCGCTTGCCGTTTTGCCGCGTCCAGGTCCGCCAACGAATAGACAGCGACGCCGCAAGACCAGGTTCAATAGCGGCATTAACACAAAACTTGAATAACTCTGGTCGGATGGCAATATCACTTTGCTCTTTTTATCGCCGAAGGTAAATGATTGTGGTGGTCCGTCGTTATATTCGATGTCGTAATAAGGGCTGATGATGGCGTGATTGACAATCCAGAAATAGGCTTGCCTTAACTTTTCATCCAGGGGTGTTGATATTGCACTGTCTGTTTCAATCGCCGTAAGTGGTCCGGCATAGAGTTCAGCCACATCGAATTTCCGACGGGTTTTTGCAGGCTGAGGGTTGGTCGGCGATTGAGAAACTTTTGCATAAGGTTTGTAATCCGAAGTCATGGGCTAGGATTATCTAGGCTGACGATTTAATGTCAAGATAGACGTCAACCAAATTGGTTAAAAAAGTTCTCCCTTAAAGTGCAGGTGTTTATCCATGATTGAAAAATGTCTTTAATCAATGAATAAGTTCCAATTTCGGAAAGGACGGTAAGGGCAAAGATTGCCGATAAAAAGAATCCCTTTACCTGGCAAGAGCCCGAGGGCATCCATTAGACTATAACCAGGTAGTTTTTTACCTCGATGATGAAACCGGCCTGCACTTTTAGGCTATTCACCTATCTCAAATTTGAGCATAACGATTAAACCAGCGAATGCAAAAAGTTGAGGGGTTTTGTATAGTCTTTGTGCGTTAGAAAGTATGGAAGTACACGTGAAGGAGAATGTTGTGAAGGACCGGCAGTATATCCCCCTAATCATTGTCTTTATTCTCT
>JBIOWC010000166.1:0-6369 GCA_044868105.1 Blastocatellia bacterium | reverse complement strand
GTAGCTTGAAAAAGACCGCGACTATTGGCGGTTGCCGGCCGCAGCTTTCCGGTTCACGGGGTTTTCCAGCGTGCCGATTCCGGCAATGCGAATGCTCACCACGTCGCCCAATTGCAAGGTGAATTCGGACAAACTGCTGGCTGATTACCAAATGTTTGGAAGGCTATCCTTATGCCTCTCGCCGTTGTCACTCCGGACTTTAGGGGTAACCAGCGGAACCTTCTTTGCCAGATAGTCAATGACCGTATCAGGGGAACGCAGAACTGCGAGCAAATTAGTCACGCGCAAATTTAAATGCCATATTGTAAAGGTCTCCTTCTGCTTCGCCGTGCCGACCGCTTTATTGATATACCCTTGCGGCTTCGAGCGTTTCAGAATCTTTTTCTGGAAGTGGGCAATCAGAATGGGCGTGTCGGCGGCCGGTTTGCCTGATACCGTGACTGGCCCCTTGGTGGGTTTGGTTTTTTTTAGCATCGGATCGTTCGCATAGACGAACTCCAGCATCAATTGGACCACTAAAAGGTCATCCCAATCTCCCGTCTTACCGACGCGATGCGTGACGTTGACGAAAGGTTCACCGCTTGTGTCATGATCAACAAATGCCATAATCAATCTCCTGGATAGAATCTCCTTGCAAGTTAAGGGTAGGGATTCACGACCGTGCGAGCCTCGACTATTTTCTCCTCGTTTCAAAATTCATTTTGTTCAATAAGACAGGAATTGTTGGACGGATAATTTAGTCTTTGCAGGTTTTTTTCGACTGGTATTGGTCAAAACCATAATCACCAAGTGTAAGGCTGCCCTCAGCTTCCCTCCAAAACCAGGGCCCTTTTCTGGTGTTGGGCTTGAGCGCGCCGGATTTTTCACAGATCAGCTTGACGTACCCTTGGGCATCGCTAATATCTACTCTGGTGCCGTCGTGAATGCGCCAGATCTTCGATTTTTTACCTTCGTACGTAATATCCACGAAGGTCTTGGTTTTACAGTCGAGAGCCGCCAGGCCATCCGGATCGTCCCATTTCAAATCTTTATAGGTGTCTTCCCACGAAACCAGTTCATCAATATCAAATCCGGTGTTTGTCGCGTTGGTTGCCGCGACCAGAACAATGCATCTGGCCTTTGCATAGGTTGAATTTTTAACAAAACTTGTAGGTACAGCCATATTTTCTCCCGAAATAAGTGCTCCTGTGCGCTCTGGCACACGCCATACATAACAACCCTATTGTTGTTGTCCGTGAGGGGTCTCGTTTATAGCAGCGTAGTTGTTATCTGGCTCGGCATTGTGCCAGTGCCTGTAGGCCGGCCTGGTAGGCCGCAGATGTCACGCGCCTTAAATCTATTGGCGTCGGGTCCGCGTTGAAGACGGCGGTTTGGTAAGTGATCACCTGTCCCTTGGCATTGCGTACCGTATAAACCAGTTTCAGGAAATCTCCGAGTGCGCTCTGCATGGGGCCATAGACCTTTTGCCAGGCCTCAGGCTTGGCGCTCGCCACCGCCGTCCTAGCCATGCGCAACTGCTCGGCGGTGAGCTGTGCCTGGCACCAGCCACTGTCTGCCATCGCGCCACCTATCGCGCCAACTATGCCAAGCGTAGAGGTCTTTTGCCACTGAACGAGTCCGTTAGAGTTGAGCCGATAACGGGTTTGCCCATGCATACCGCCAACGAAGTTGTGCCAAAAATCGGTGCGTTCAATAACCCAGGTGCCGGCGCCTGTCGGCAATCCGAAGTTTTCCGTTTGCCCCTTTGGTTTTGCGTCGGCATTGTTGCCGCCCGCGCCCTTATTGTTTGCCGAATTATTATTGCTCGCTGGCACATATGACTTCGCAACTTCTTGATTGAACGAAACCCCGTCGCCAGTAACTTGAACTTTGTAAACTCCGGCGTTTTGTACCGGGCCCCAGGTATAGACTCGCATCAAGAGTTTCTGCCGGCGGTTGATGTCGTAACTTGCAACAAACTGCGAGCCCTGCGGCATGGCGAGGCCCGCCGCGAAATTCAATCCCTTCTGCGCCCCCGAACGATTCTCTTGGGGAATTAATACTCGCCCGTCCGTATCGCTCAGTTGACCGCCAACCAGTTGCTCGCCCCCTTGAGATGTGAAATCAAAGAGAATCCTGATCACCCCGGGACCGCCCACAAAACTGTAAGTCTGAGAGACCAGTTTATCTTTGCCCCACCGACCCTGGACTAAGTCTGTGGTCATCGGCGTCGGATTGTCCACGGACGTGGACTGTGCAACAACACCTATGGCAAGCCCGATGAGCACGATTGATACGAGCACTACCCGATTGAAGGAACCGAGGAAGCGCGGCTTGGTTTTTTTGCTGATCGTCATCAGATGCTCCACTTCTCAAAATCACCGCATGAATCAAATGATCGATGCCTATTTGCCGGTCTTGCTCAGTCGAGGTAGAGCTGGCTTTCGCAATTCAAAATTGCCGGTCTATCGTTGATTGGGTTGTTGCTTGCGCCGCTGCTCGGCTTCAAGCCGTCGCTGCCTCATTTGCTTCAAGCCTTCGGGGTCATGCGCCCACTGGATGGCTTTTTCTTCCGGCTGACCGAAAGCCTCAGGGTCAAGATAATAGCCACGCTCGCGCTCAATTTTCTCCTCTTCGATTTCAAACTTAAGCTTGCGCGCCGACGGGTCCGAGCGCACCCCCGTCACCTGCCAACTGACTTCCGTGTTCGGCTCGTTGGTCTTGATACGGAAATGATTGCCGTTGATTTTTTCAGCAACAATGGCTTGCGCGAATTGGCCGATGACGGTGAGTTGATAGCGGTAATTCTTATTCAGCGCCTCGAACCAGTCAGGCAACTGAACGTCAGCATTGCCGTTGGCGTCCGTTGTGATGTTACCGCTATAGACATTGAGAACTTCAGATGATTCGATGGCCGCGTGATTGAGGTATTTATTCTCAGGGTCTAGGGGGTGGTCAATGTGGAACATCTTCATGCCAAACACCTTTAGATTGCCGGCGACGAAAAGGTCTCCCTGTTGCAATGAATTTTTTTGAATATGAACATTGCCCTGGAGGATTGCGGCAACTGCTTCCCCTGCGAATGGTGAACCCATAGCCATGACGGCGGCCTTACCTGGAGACGTGCTAGTGGTCGTGCTTTCCAGGCCGTTACCGCTGATGCTAATCGCTGCTACCCCAGGGGCGCTCGAACTCAACCCCCGCACGCCGACGCCCGTGTCCGATTCGCCGTTCACGCCAAAAGCGCTCTGGCTAGCGCCCAAAACGCCTGTATTACTGACGCTCTGACCCCGCACGCCGACGCCCGGAGAGCAAAAGCCAATCACCCCGCGCGGGCCCGGAGGTATAGGGTTTACGCCACCACATAACCCTACCATCCCGCCGCCATTGCCAGAGTTGCTGGCGAAGATGGCCGGCGTGGCGCTGGACACCACAATGCTCAACCCTGCGCTTGGCGGAGAGGTGCCGATGCTCAAACTGCTGAAGACGCCGCTGGTCGCTTCGAGTGTCCCGGCAACCGTCAGCAGCGAGGTCGGCGTGTCCGTACCGATGCCGACTTTGCCGAACTTATCTTCAAAGATATTTGAATCACCGAGGACAAAGGTGTTTGAGCCGCCAACGCCCGACCACTTCGAGAGGCGCCCCGGCGTGCCGCTGCCGGTTACCGCAGCCATTACGCTTGTCGGCAAGATACTCAGGGCCGGAGCGTTCAGCTTCACACCCGCCTGGCTGCTTTCAGACATCAAGCTGAAGCTTTTCTGCCGGCTTCGTAAGGCATGCGCAAAAAGTCTGGAAGGACTGGCCTGAGCTAGGTCTCCCGCTACGTTACTCAGGATGGGTGACTGAGAAGCGAACTGCTGGGCTCGCGCCTCGTCACTTGCCAGGGCAAATAAAAATGCCAACGATATTGCGATGAGAATTAATCGTCTCATGGACTTCTCTTTCCTTTTCTATCCAATGAATTTGTTCTCTCGGCGAGTTCATTGAAGGTGACAACATAGCGTTCGGTTTCAGGTGACTGTTCCTGATGCCCGTAATCAAGAGGATGGCATCAGGGCCAGGCGGCTGGACTCTCCTGCAATCCGTCGCGAATCTTTCGACCCCCTGGAGGACTCGGCAAACACGCGGGGAAGATCTTTTGATTTCACCCGACGTGGTGCAACTCTTGTTTACGCGATTTTGAGAAGAGATGTAACTACCTGAACATACAGGGAGCAATTTTTTAGATGAGGCGGTTGCGGAGGGCTTTGGCGACCGCTTCGCTTTTGGAGTGGACTTGCAACTTGGTGTAGACGTTGCGGACGTGAAAAGAGACGGTGTTGATGCTGATGCCGAGTTTAACGGCAGCAACTTTGTAATTGTATCCTTCAACCATGAGCTTCAAAATTTCGGTCTCTTGTGCGGTCAAATGGTAGTTGGCTTTTACGGGCGGACTGATCTCGCGAAACAAGCGGATGACGCGCTGCGCCACTTCCGGTGACATCGGCGCACCGCCGTCGACCACCTCACGCAGGCATTCGAGCAGACGCGCGGGCGGCGTGGTTTTCAACAGGTAACCGGAGGCTCCGGCGCACAGCGCGTCGAAGATGTCCTCATCGTTTTTATAGACTGTCAGAGCCAGAATTGGCAGTTCCGGGTGGTACTCTTTCAAGATGCGTATGCCGTCGATGCCGCTCATCAACGGCAGCCCGATGTCGGTGAGCAGAACATCAGGGGCTACTTTTTCCAGGATGCGCAGCGCCTCTTCCATTGAACGGTAACTGCCTGTGCATTTAAACCCCGGCGTGCCGTTAATCAGCACCGCCAGCCCTTCGCGCACTTCGCGCTGATCTTCAATAATCGCAACCTTGATGGGCGCGGTTTCGCCCCTGTCGCTTTCGTTTGGCATACCTCAACCCGTTGAGTGATTCTACGGTCGTCGCTTGCAGTTTATAACAGAATAGTTAATGCGTCACCCACCTAAACAGGTGGGCTGGCCGGCGATAGAAGACCAGGAGAAGAGGTGATAAAAAAGTATGAACGATGAATGCTGAACGATGAACAGATAGACCACTGGTTCATCGTTCAGCATTCCGACGTCATCGTTTCATCTGCTCACCGCTTCAAGGTTTTCCGTTGCGGCCGGACAATCGGCTCTGTTTGAGCGGCAGGCGCAGGGTAATGCTGGTGCCGGAAGGTTGGCGCGAAACAATCTCGACTGCGCCGCCGGCCGCCGCCGCACGGCGTTGCATACTGAGCAGTCCATTGCCCTCGTTCTCCTGCAGGGTGTCAAAGCCTTTTCCATCATCCCTCACCTGCAAGACCAGGAGCGTTCCTTCAAGGTGAAGATCAATATCAACTCGGCGACAGTCCGAGTGCCGGACGATATTATTAACCGCCTCTTTGAAAATCAGAAATACGGTGCGGCGCACATCGGCGCCCAACTTGAGAGCTAGATCTGAAGTGGGCTCCTGGATGTCAAACTCAATCTCGCGGTTAGCGAAAATCTCTCCGGCAAATTCCCGCATATGACGAATCAACTCGCGCAGTGAATCTTTCTTCGGATTGACCGCCCAGACAATATCACCCATCGCCGCCACCGACTCGCGGGTGATGCGGGCGATCGAGGAGATCGGTTCGGCGACATATCTTTCTCTGTCGGTCACCTGGCTGTGGAGGACTTCGCTGAGAATGCCGATCTTCGTCAGGTTCGCGCCGATGTCGTCGTGCAAATCGGCGGCAATGCGCGTGCGCACGCGCTCAATTTCAACCAGTTGCGCGACACGGTAGCGGTAGAGTGAATAGACCAGCAAGCCAACGAGTGCCAAAGTCAGGCTTATAAACCACCAGCGTTGCCAGACCGGCGGCAGGATACGAAAGGTGAACGCCGCCGGGGTGAGGCTGGACAGGCGCTCACGATTGATGGCGCGAACCAGAAAACGATAGTTGCCCGCCGCCAGCCGCGCATAGTTGACAATGCGTTGTTTTGTCGGCGCGCTCCAATCCGCGTCAACTCCTTCGAGTTTGTATTGGTAACTGAGATTGTCTTCGCCGATGAAATCCAAACCGACGAACTCAATCGTCAGACTGTTGTGCGAGGGTTGCAATTCGGTGAAAGGAATTTCCGCCGCACCGGTTTCTGACATTGATAAATCTTCGCCGGCGATGCTCACACGGCTGAGATAAACTGGTGGCGGTTGATCGGCCCGGCGTTCGGCCTGCGGGTTGAATTTCGTCAAACCCGCAAGGCTGCATATCCAGAGATTGCCTTGACGGTCTTTCGTTAATGTCCCGTTGCGATTGCTGCCCAAACCGCTTTTACTGTTGAAATGTCGCCAGAGATTTTTTTCAACATCGTATCGCGCCAGACCTTTTTCAGTTCCGAAGTACATCCTGCCGGAATCATCTTCG
>JBIOWC010000165.1:0-3146 GCA_044868105.1 Blastocatellia bacterium | reverse complement strand
GCCCGGCGCTTCGACCGTGCCGCCTAATACCGACATCTTTATCACTTTTACATTGAAACCAACAGCTGCGGTCCCAGGATTCAGCCTCAGTGAACAAGGCTGGCGCCTGAAAGCCGGTGGCGGATTCAGTACCGCCGATATCTGCGGACCCGATTGCAGCACGGCTCCTTCAGCCGTCAAACTGAAGAAAAGTTCAGCGACTCAATATACTGATCAGACCATTGGTATTGAGTGGAACACCGCTTATGAAGCGCGTAATCTTGGCTTCAATGTTTATCGCGACGAAAACGGACAAATGGTCAAACTCAACCCACAACTGATTGCCGGTTCGGCGCTGCTGGCCGGTAATGTGACCATGGCTGCCGGCAACAAGTATGTCTTCTGGGATAAAGGCGTTTCGTCTGCGGCGCGTTACTGGATTGAAGATATTGACCTCGACAACGGGTCATCGTGGCGCGGTCCGATTTTTATCAAAGCCTCTGCCGATGCATCACCGGCTCACGTGCAATCTGTGATGCTCTCACAACTGGCCCGCACGCGCTCTGCGATTGAGGCTTCGACGGTTGTTGATTCTTCATCCAGAACATCGGCGCTTTCAGCTGCTGACGTTGAAACCCGTAATCAGCTCAACCTCGCGTCAGGTAATGCCGCGACCACCAATCTCGCGTCTCAACAAGCCGTCAAGATTACCATTCGCCAGACCGGCTGGTATCGCATTGCTCTGCAAGATCTGGTGGCGGCAGGGTTGAATCCGGCAACCAACTGGAAAAGACTGCAACTCTTTAGCGATGGAGTGGAACAGCCGATCGCAGTTCAAGTCAATGAAGATGGCACGAGCAATAACGCTTCTTATATGGAATTCTATGGCGTGGCGCTCAATACCAGCGACACCAACCTGCGCACCTATTGGCTGATAGCTGGCAACGCCAACAGCTTGCGCATCCCGCAACTGAAACCCGTGGGGCTGGGCACGATTGCCAATAACTTTACGCAGACGGTCGAACGGCGTGACCGCACGATCTATTTCGCCGGTCTGATGAATGGCAGTGACGAAAATTTCTTTGGTGACATTGTGCTCTCAAGCCCGATTGATCAAACCCTCAATCTGACTCATGTTGATTTCAGCGCCAGCGGCACGGCAACTTTGGAAGTCGCGCTGCAAGGGGTCACGCAAATGGCGCATCGCGTCAAGGTTGAACTCAACGGCTCAGTGGTCGGCGAAGTGAATTTCACCAGCCTGCAAACCGGCACAACTCAGATTCAAGTGCCGTATGCATTATTAAGAGAGGGCGTAAATAGCCTACGGCTCACCGCGCAAAACGGGCAAAACGACATCGCCTTGGTAGACTATATTCGCATCTCTTACCAACACAGTTTCACAGCCGATGATAACCAGTTGCGCTTTACAGCAATGGCTGGTTCGGCATTAACCATTGGCGGTTTCAGCAATCAGGATATCCGTGTTTTTGATGTCACCAATCCTAATGAGGTGCAGGAACTGACCGGCAGAATCAACACGGCTACGCCCGGCTCGTATGCTATTTCGCTCACCGCGACCGGCAGTGGAAGACGTAGTTTGATAGCCTTGACCGCTGATCAAGCGCTTGCCCCTGTGCGGCTGACGGCTAATCGCTTATCAAATCTGAAAGCCGCATCGAACACCGCCGATTTCATTATCATCACCACCAATGAGTTGGCAGGAACCCTGCAAACGTTGAAACAAGCCCGACAAGCTGAAGGCTATCGCGTGGCTGTGGTTGATATTGAAGACGTCTATGACGAATTCAATTATGGCAATAAATCCTTACAAGCGGTCAAAGACTTTTTGTTCTATGCGAAAAGCAACTGGCGACTCGCGCCGCGTTTCGTGATGCTGGCGGGCGGCGCTTCCTATGATCGCAAAAACTATCTCGGCTTTGGCGACCTTGATTTAATCCCGACGCAGAGCGTCAATGCGACTTTTATTGAAGGCGCTTCGGATGGCTGGATTGCCGACTTCAACAATGATGGGGTGCCGGAAATGGCGATCGGTCGTTTGCCGGTGCGTACGACGACGGAAGCCGCCACCGTGGTCAGCAAAATCTTGAAATATGCGCAGAATAAACCGGCGGATGCGGCAATGCTCGTCAGCGGCAGAAGTGATGGTTATAACTTTACGCAAGCCAGCGCCACCTTAAAGAGCGTCATTCCGGCCGGCACCTCGGTTCAGGAAGTCTCTCGCGAAGAGTTGGATGTGGCAACGGCCAGAACTCAATTGCTGGATGGTTTGTCACGCGGCGTAAAAATCTTCAACTATTGGGGACACGGTTCGGTAGGAATTGTGCAGGAGAGCCTGATAACCAACGCTGATGCTGACAATCTGCATAACGAGAGTCTGCCGGTGATGGTGATGATGACTTGTTTGACCGGTTACTTCAACGACCCGCAATCGGAATCCCTATCAGAGCACTGGATGAAGGCAAACGCCGGCGCGATTGCTATCTGGTCATCATCAGGAATGACAATTCCGACCGGGCAGACAGCAATGGCACAGGAATTTTATCGTCAGGTGTTAAATCAACAACAACCGATAACCCTGGGCGAAGCGGTGCTGCGCGCGAAAGCGACTACCGCCGATATGGATGTGCGCGCAACTTGGAATCTCTTCGGCGACCCGACCCTCAAATTACGCTAACCGCTCTCCGATATATTCTTTTGAATTGGGCAGCCCCCTGGGTGGGGCTGCCCAATTTTCTTTATTGACTTTAGTTGCGCGTTTCGCGTAGCATAACTGCCGTTTGATTACCTCATCGGGTAATGAAATCTGCAAATTTTCTGGGAAATTTGCACCATTATTTCTTTCTTTTGTTAAGGGAGAATTTTCAGAAAAATTTTGCAGAGCCAAATGAACAATAAATCAACGAAATTCAAACTCATCTGCTGAACTAAACCAAGAAGCCTCTCCCTGAATAATTTGCGATGACGGTAAGCCGACTTCGCAGGAAAAACGGCTAAAAATATTTGTTTCGTTTGAGAATAGGAGTAAAGAGTTATGCCATACCCCCAAGATTGCACCTCTATTGGGCTACCTGTTTTTAATCAACCCGCTAACCAACGCTTCGTAAAAACCTTACAGATAGTCCTTTATATAGCCATACTGTTTTGTA